>JAUQYY010000380.1 GCA_030587505.1 Candidatus Sigynarchaeota archaeon | reverse complement strand
TTTGCCCTTTAGTTCTTCGGGTTTGTAGCTTCCTCCGAGTTTGCCTACGATTGTTCTCTGTTTGTTTGGTTCAATTTGGACGGTTAGCTGGATTAGTTCTCCTTGGAGTTGTTTAGCGGCGATTATTTCCCCTACTCTGATATCCAGCTTACTGAATTCATTGATGCTTATTTCCTCTTTTTTCTCTGCTTGTTTTGTTTGCTGTTTTAGTGTTTCGATCTCCTTCTCAACATCTTTTTTTGGAATTTTTCTGAATAGTGGTTCCGCTTTCCTGATTTCGTGTCCCGGTTTTAGCGTCATCTCTCTTGCGGAATCCCACGTGTCAAGTTTGGTGTTTAGGTATCTCTGTAGCGCTTCCGCGGATTGGGGCATTATCGGGTAGAGGTAAATTGCTGCTGAGCGGAGAAAGTTGGCGCAGATGTAAAGGGTTGTTTTTGCTTCTTCTGGTTTTTCTTTGATCTTTTTCCAAGGTTCTTTTGCTGAGAAGTAGCTGTTGGCGAATTTGAATGCTTCTATTATTCTTTTGATTGCCTTTGAGAGGTCGCACTGCTCGTAGTATACTTCGAGTTCGTTTGCAACGGTATTAATCAGTTGAATAAACTCCCTGTCCTGCTCGTCAAAATCGGAGGGTTCTGGAATTTTACTGTCGTACCTGTTGTTGATGAAGTGTAGGATTCTGTGTATAAGGTTTCCAATGTTGTCTACTAGGTCTCCGTTTATTCTTTCTTGGAACTCTTTCCAACTGAAATTGTTGTCTCTGATAGAGTTTGCTGCTTTAAACGCTAGGTAGAATCTCACGTAATCGGCAGGGTACCTCTTTAGGATGTAATTTAGGGGTATCAGCCAGTTTCGACTCTTGCTCATCTTGAGTCCCTCGAGGGTGAGGTACCCGTTTACAACATATTTCTTTGGGAGCGACATTTCCTCGGTTCCCATGAGTACAGCTGGCCAGAAAAGAAAGTGGTGATAAACTATGTCCTTTCCAATAAAATGAGTGATAAACGAGTCCTCCCTCTTCCAGTAATCCTCCCAATTCGCTCCCGTCTTTTTGCTCCAGTTGATTGTGGAGGCAATGTATCCTATGGGGGCGTCAAACCAGACGTAAACGTACTGGTTTTCCTTCGCGTCCTCGTATGGCAGCTTGAATCCCCAGTAATCCTCACGGGTGATGTCCCAGTCTTGGAGACCGGATTTTATCCACTGAACAACATAGTTCACAACATCCTTGGGAAAATTTTCTCCCGTTGGGTCCGATGTTAACCATTCGTATAGTCTGTCGGAGAATGCGCTGAGCTTGAATATGAAGTGGTTCTCTTTCCTTTTCACGGGTGGGCTGCCGCAGAGTACGCAGTATGGCCTCAGTATTTCTCCGGGTTCAATTGTTCGTCCACAAACCTCACAAGCGTCGCTATACTGGTCCTCCGCTCCACAGTATGGACAGGTGCCCTTTATCATCCTGTCTGGCAGATAGGTTTTGTCCTTTTCGCAGTAGAATAGTTCCACCTCTTTTCGATAAATGTATCCGTTCTCTCTCAGCTTCAGGAGAAAGTGTTCCGTTATTTCTTGGTTCTCCTCACTGTGGGTTCGGTAATAATTATCGAAACTAATGTTAAGCGCTTTGAGATCATTCAACTGTCTCTCACGATAATAGTCAACATGTTCGAGGGGGGTACGCCCAGCTTCACGTGCAGCCACCGAGATGGGCGTCCCGTGTTCATCGGCGCCGCAAACAAAAACCACATCATATCCTTTCAGTCTGCAGAAGCGTGCATATGCGTCTGCGGGAATGTACGTGCTTGACACGTGGCCGATGTGGAGGTCTCCGTTAGCGTACGGCAGCGCGGAAGTGATCAGCATTCGCCTCAAACTCTACCACCTCGAACAGGTTCATGGCTTTTGTTAAGTAGAACCAATAACTTTTTAAGAATCTTTTGATGAGCGATGAGCAATTTAACCGCGAGGTTGGATTGGTTTTTTGAACGCGTAATTCTGTTCCTTTCATCAGAACGATTGGATGATAATGTTTTAAACATTTGGTATTAAAGTTTCTTGACTTATAACAAGTGTTAAATTGCTTGCGGAGTTTGTTTCTAGAAGATTCTTGAGCGTGATGGAATTGGAAGGTTTTCCTGCCACCGATAACCATATGCACATAAATCCTGTTCGGGGAAGCGGACCCTTGCAGGTTGGGAAAGAATTTAAGAAGGCGGGGGGCACCGCGCTCATTGTGGTGTGTCTTCCCTCTTGGAGCTATGGCGTTACGGTTTCCAAGCCCTCAGATTATGAGAAATGCTACAGTTATGTTTTAGAGTGTGTTGAAAAGCTTAGATCCCTTGATCTCTACGCTTATGGTGTTGTTGGGGTTCATCCCGCTGAGCTAACGCAGATGATGAACAGGGGAATCTCGCTGAAACGTGCCAAGGAGATCATGTACGCTGCCTTGGATTTGGCTGTAAAATGGATCGAAGAGGGGAAGGCAATAGCCATAGGTGAGGTTGGACGCCCCCACTACCCCGTTAACAGGGAGATTTGGGAAGCCTCTAACGAGATTTTGTTGTATGCTCTTGGGCTGGCTAAGGACTGTGGGTGCCCTGTTCAACTTCACACGGAGAGTATGGGTGAAAAAGAGATAGTTGAGTTGTCAGGATTAATTCGAAGTGCTAATCTGAACCCGAGTAGGGTGATTAAGCACTTTAGTCCCCCATTGGTGAGGGTTTGTGAACGAGTGAAAATATTTCCCTCTATAATCGCTTCGAAGAGAAATGTTGAAACCGCTCTCAGGGAGGGGGACCGCTTTCTTCTTGAGACCGACTACCTTGATGACCCCCATAGACCCGGGGCGGTTCTAGGGCCAAAGTCTGTACCACGGAGAGTAAATATGTTGAAAGAACGAGAAGATTTAAAGGAGCGACTTTGGAAAGTAAATAAAGAGAATCCAGAAAAAATTTACGGAGTTCAATTCTTTTGAACCTCCCAACTTCCACCCACAATGCCACCGGAAACGTCTTTCCGACTGCTTTACGGGTTCATTCACCTAAAAAACAGGTGTGTCTCTGATGGAGCTTAGGAGTGGTTGGATTGAGTAGGGTTGTTAGAAAAAGAGCTACCGCCTACAAAGTGCGTATCTCCGATTTGGTTAGTGGCAAGTGGGTGGAGAAGCCTGATGGACGATACGTTTTAACGGGTTCGGGGCTGGAAGTTCAGAGGGCACGTGTTATGGGAACTGTGGTTGACAAGTTTGTCAACTCCCAGTCGGAGTATGGTAGCATAACCCTCGATGATGGAACCGAAACAATCCGAGTGAAGGTGTGGAGAGTTCAAAGCTCTCAACTCGAAAGTGTGCAGACCGGCGACATCGTAGATGTTATTGGTAAAGTTAGACAGTACAGGGACGAGATTTATCTAATCCCCGAACTCATAATAAGCGTTGATGATCCCAATTGGGAGCTTGTTAGAGAACTGGAGATAATGGCCTTCAACCCCCGAGGTGAAGCCGGTCCCCTAGAGGAAGTGGGAGTATCCGAGAGTACACCTCCCACCGAAGAGATAAACCTTATCGATAAAATTGGTAGCGTCCTAGAGGTTATAGAAGAGTTGGATGAGGGCGAAGGAGTGGACTTTGATACGATCAAAACGGAAACAGGATTATCCTCGAAGGAGTTAGAATCATGTCTGATAGAATTGTTGTCCGATGGGACAATCTATGAGCCTAGGCCTAGAACCTATAGAAAACTATGAAATAGAGGTGGTAAATGATGGAAGACTACGAGCGTCTACTAGACAGGGCACGGGAGCAGGTGCCTCCCGAAGTTTTCGAGAGTAAAAGGTTTGAAATCCCTAAGTCAGTTATCTTTGTTGAGGGTAACAGAACTATCGTTAGAAACTACAGGGACATAGCCACCGCTCTTAACAGGGATCCTCAGCACCTGATGAAGTACCTTATGCGTGAATTGGCAACCGCTGGCGTTATAGAGGGTCAGCGAGCCGTTTTTCAAGGAAAGTTCTCAAAGAAAACTGTCGACGACCTAATCGCCCGTTACGCTAATACTTACGTTCTCTGCTCGGAGTGTGGTAAACCAGACACGCACATTGAGAAGCAGGATAGGTTCCACTTCCTCGTTTGTGAGGCTTGCGGAGCCAAAGCGTCTATAAAATCTATACAATAGAAGACCTGCATGTGGGTGTATTTAATTCGAGATTTGGAGAACACCGATATGAAAGTTTATCTCTATGTGAGAAGAATACGGGACGAGGTAATGGTTGCCATTTGTGACGAAGAAATAGCAGGAAAAACCTTCAGAGAGGGCAACCTCAAAATAGAAGTGAAAAAGAACTTCTATTGTGGCGAACTCGTCTCAATAGAGGAGGGCATCGAGGCCATAAAAAATGCGACAATAGTAAACATAGTCGGTAACAACATCGTTTCCAAAGCCATAAGCGAAGGACTGATACACCCTCAAGGAATCATAAAGATTGGTGGGGTAGCTCACGCACAAAAAGTTATCATGTAAATTGACACCCAAATGGAGTTACGGCCCAGATGGCGAAAAGATTCTGTGCACTCTGTGGGCGGACAGATACGCTCCTAGTTGAAAACCTGTGTGTTCCTTGCTATCTTAAAAAGCATCCCCCCTTTAGCGTTAAACAGGAGTCCACCATACGGTTCTGCCCCCAATGCTTCAGCTATAAGCTCACTAAAAGATGGGTGCAAACCAACTGCACAAACGAAACCGAATTTCTGGAACAGCTACTCAAAGATGTTTTGCCGCGTTTCATAAAACACGCCCCCGGCATCGAGCTCATCATAGAGCCACAAATAACCCAAGTCGAGTTAAAACACAAAATCGAAGTTCCAGTTTCGATAACAATCAAGAAAGAAAATCTCACCCTAAACGAGAGAGTAACAGTCACAATAAATCTCGAACCCTCACTATGCGGATTGTGCACCAGAAAAAGGAGGGGCGACTATGAGAGCATCCTCCAGTTTAGAAGTTTGAGGGGGCGAGTCAGCGAGGAGGAAAGACAGCAAATCTACGATATAATAGAAAGAGTTCTCCAGACAGAGAAACATAAGGACGATTACATTCCTCAGATAAAGGAGAAAAAACAGGGCTTCGATGTGTATGTTAGCACAACGAAGCTGGCGAAAAGCATTGCAGCATCCGTTAAAGAGCTTATGGGCGCAAACCTGCAAGAATCCTTCAAACTCTCCGGAATGAAGAACGGGAAAAAACAAGGAAAGACCTCCATCTCTGTTAGGCTTCCCTCCCTTAGCGTAGGTGAGATAGTACAAATATCCGACCGAACCATTCTGTTCGAAAAAATCGAGAAGGGAAACCTTGTCGGAAGGAATCTAGAAACCGGAGAACGAACAGTTATCCAACATAAGGAACTATGGGAGTCGGAAATACAGAGCTGGAAACCCAGCACCGAAGAATACTTAATAATCTCAATAGCCGGAGATTTCCTTCAAATGATGAATCTGGAAAACTACGAAATTCTTGAAATCAGAAAAGAGCCCTCTCACTTCAACCTGCGGGAAGGAGACACAGTAAAAGCTATAAACATGAATGGAAAGATAATCATTCTCACGCCGGAGGGCGCTTCTCTCTTTCCCCCTCAGGGGGATTGATTTTTAAATCTGCTGCACATTTAAAAATATCATATTACTTATATACGAATACTCGTAATTTTATCTACTAACAGATTATCACCGAAATCAAAACTGATATTTACTTTTCACTCCTCCCGCTTAGGAAATTTTAAAAGACTGCACACGTATTTCTTTAAAGACCAAAAGAAGGTTGAACGTGGTGTCACCGAAAAAGAACGTTACCCCTGAAGGAGAATTCAGAAAGGTGCGTATTCCCCGGGAAGGGGAAATACTAGGATTAGTTGTCAAGATGATGGGTTACGACCGACTCCAGGTTAGATGTACCGATGGAAAAACCAGACTGTGCAGAATAAGAGGGAAAATGAAGAAGAGAGTTTGGATAAGGGAAGGCGATATAGTGCTTGTCGCTCCTTGGGATTTCCAGGACGATAGAGCCGACATAGTGTGGAGATACTCAAGGGGGCAAGCCAGGTGGCTCGAAGATAACGGCTACCTTGAAGGAATATAATCCGTTACATGCCGCTTAGCGTTTTCCAAGAAGTCCATTTTCTTTTTAGAGCGCGTTTTCTCTTTTGGAGAACAGCGTAAACCGTTGAGTGGGGTGCTCCCTCAATCAGCATTATTACTGCCTCTTTGGCCAGCCTACCCTGTTCCACGTCTCCTATTATAGCCACTGTGTGTCCGTAAACCGAAAGTATGGCTCCGCTCACCTCTTCAATGATTTTCCTTGTTTTCCCGCCTGCGCCTATTATGCGGCCTTTAACCCTGGCAAGAGCGTTTTTCGATTTACCTGTGAAAAGGGTTAGGTCCACTATCTCGAGTAACTCGTCTTCGTTCAAGAGTCTAAAAGCCCTTTTGGGGCTGAAGCCTCTTCCGATAGCCCGCACAATATCTCTAGCCTTCCAAACAGCCAAGGGATCGTCGGTCTCCTCTGTGGGAAGAATGAGAACGCTTCCGTCCTTACTATCGATCTCAAGTCTAGTTTTGGTTTCTCTTTCAACCTTCGCCTTAACCTCCCCACCCGGACCAATGAGAACGGCAACCCGTTCCTTTGGGATTCTTACGAACTCTCTTGACTCCATTCCAACTCCTCACCCGTAACCATTGTATAAGCCTCCTCCAAGGAGGGAACACTCACACCCAAACCCGAAAAATATCTCAGAACATTCCTCAAATCACGGATCAAGAATTCGAGAGCGAGAGGATGACTGAGTAGAACCGCCTGAGAGACATCAATGATGACCGGCTCGTTCCACAACAAAACATTATACTCGCTAAGATCGGCGTGAACCAGTTCCGCGTTCCTATAAAGCTTAACAACATCGTCCATAATAATCTCAAAAACAGACTCAGGATCATCAACAACTGCCTCCTTCAGTCTCGGGGCAGAGACGCCATCCTCACCAATAAACTCCATAACAAGAACATTCCCCCGACTAATTATCGGCTTGGGAACCCTGACCCCCGCTTCATCCGCGAGCCTAAGATTCTTAAACTCCTTCTCAGCCCACCTGTACACTATAGAACGTGTACCCTTCTTAACCCTACCAAAACGCGGGTCCCCCTGAATATAAACCCAAATACGGTTAAAATCCATAGTCGAAGTGCGATAAATCTTAACAGCCAAATCCTGAACCTTACCATCCTTCTCAACAGTAGCCCAATAAACATTCGATTCCTTTCCCGAGGAAACAATCCCCTTCATACCATCCAGATAACCCTGATTAATTAAACCATACAGGATCATCGCCGTCCTCTTATCAAGAACCGCCTCCACGGTCTCCCGATCCTCAGAATCCTTCCTCTTAACCCTACTCTTATCTATCTTACGGTCAAACTTTTCAACACGCTTATCCACCAAAACCACCCTCAACAAAAACAACAAACAGAAATCCTACCCCAGCACCAGACCAACCGCTCATTAATGATTGGTGCGGGGAACGGGAATCTCGGCGAAGCCGAATCCTGCTTCGCTTTCGAACCCGCGCAGGCATACGCAACCCGTCAAACACAGGGCTCTACGCCACTAGGTCCTAAGCCTAGCTCCTGTAACCAACCCGTATCCGGGTTTTGGCCAGACTCGGACATCCCCGCATTTTCCAATCCTAACACATCGAGCCTCATTTCCAAACAAATCCGCAACACATAGAATCGATATGCATGATAATTTTTATACGTTTTCCTTTTGAACCTTCCCCCCAAACAACACAAAGAACAGTACAACACCAAAAGAGGTGCCTGTTTACTTTCCGTGGCGCCCCCTGCGCCTCTTTTATACAGAAACTTATAAAAACGGGTTAGTGTAATCCTATTTTGGCAAAAAACCGAGCGGAGGTTTCCGAGCCCGGTCAAAGTTCAACGACCCGAGGAGCAGGACTGAGGTCTCTCGGGGATGTTCCTCCCGAGGGTCTGATCTCCTGTGGCGTAGAGGCTCCTCCGAAGGAGTTGCGATGGCCTTCAGGAGTTCAACCGGCGGCAGGTTGAGTGCCGCTGGGACACATCTCCTCCTCCGCACCACCTCTCATTCTCCGATTTGTGTTTTCCTCGGACGTCAGCGTTTCTTGAGAAATTGCACCTTGAGCAAGGTTGTCATGATGCAGCGGGTATACGCTTTTATTTCTTGTTTAGCTTAAAGATGCTCATCCGCCCTCTGTTTTTGAGCCCTGGTTCGAGGAAAAACATTCAACAAACCCTCCTCCACCGGTGCTAAAAACATGCGCTTTTGGCAGTTATATATAGAAAAAAGTTTTCTATTTTTAATTGATGTTAGTGCTTCTCATGGTTTTCTGAACGCTCTTAGTAACGTTCTGTGGATTTTGTCTAGGGTGTCTGGGTAAAAAGCTCTAGCTACAATGAGCGCCAGAATTAGTAGCCAGAGAGCGGCGCTGGTGATTCTGGCTATTGTGTTCGTGTCGAATACGCTGATAGCAGCGTTGACTGTTAGGGCTGAGAGTATGGGGATGGGTGATTGTGGTGTCGGGGGAACCACCTGAATAGTAAAGTTTTCTGTGTGAGTCCTACTAGCATTATCGGTTACATTTAGGGTGATTTTTAGTGTTCCCACCTGGCTTGGTGTTATCTGTAACTTCCAGAGTCCTGTGTTACTGTCATAGGTTGGTGTGCTTGTTGTTTCTATGCCGTTTAGGTACACTTTTAGGCTGGTCACGTTGACTTGCGGGGTTTCTGAGGCATTGTAGGGGAGGTATCTTACCCATATCTGTAGGTTGGATGGTACTCCCACCACCAGTTGTTCTCCTGGTGCGGGTTCCACTAACCCTACCCCCAGTTGGTACACTGTGAATGCGTAGAAGCTTTGGCGCGTTGAATTCATAATACGCGTAGCCGTGACGCCACGTGAGGAGTTTGTTCTGATAATCGCGAAGTACCGTCCGGTGCTTGAGGGTGTGAAGCTGGCGTTCCATGTTTTGTTTTCCAGCGTGGTGTTTTGCCCGGTTATGAGCGTGGTTGTGCCGTTTGGGTAGATGAGTGTCACGTTGAGCACGCTGGGCGCATCGGTGACATTGGCTATGTTTAGGGTGCCTTGTGAGTCGCCTGAGCAGACTAGGGATGCTAGTGCGACGTTCACGGTGGTGAGGAAGTATACAGTGCAATTCATTGTTTCGTCTTTTGTGAGGTCGGTTCCCACGAGAGATTTAAACGCGTTCTTTAATACGGTTAGCCTTCTCCCCTCCGTCTGTTCGGTATCCGTCCAGTTGCCCTGAGCCTGGGTTCCGTTGATGTAAACGGTTTCCACCATCAATGAACTATTGCTGTAATCGATGTACATTGATGTTTGATCCAGCGTCACCGAAACATTACTGCTGTGCGTGTAGTTTGTTTCCAGAACAACCTCGCTTATCATGTTTTCGTTGTAAGTGTTTTGAAGGGTTGCGAGGTAGAACAGTGTGATGTTTTCAATAGTCCACCCGCTGGTTGTGTTAACCTTGAAAACAAGAGTGATGTTCCCCTGACCCTTATTGTAGCCAAGGTCCTGGGCTGGGTTAGTGTACTCCATGTAGTAGAATCCCTGAGTCATATTCTCTGCCTGCTGATCGTTCACATAAACCTCCCATGTGGTGTTGCTGGTGAAGTTGAGATACCACACGGTGAAATCGGCGCTGTATCTTATTGATGTTCCTGACTTTGTCGTTACGCTGAAGCTGACGTTTCCCTGATTTGGGGAGATGAGTTTCCAGACCGTGCTGTTCCATACGCCATCGTCACCAACGGGTTTGCCTTCAACCTTCAGGTCTAGGTCCCGTATGCTTGGCGGGTAGCTGGTCTGAAATCTTAGGTAGTGCCAGTAGCGGTTGCCGTAGGGGTCGCGCACATCGTCCTGGTTCCAGTTTGTTCCGTTATCAACGGTCCAGAGTTCGAATCCCGCGTCTGGAGGGGGGCTATCCGGATCTGTGTAGCTCGCCCAGTCGTAGAAAGAGGTTCCGTTGGTTTCTCCCGCCCATCCAGCCGTGTGCAGTACGAGGAAGTACTCTCCGGGTGTGAAGGTTCCCGTGAAGTTTAGAAGCAGTTCCGAGAAGGACGAACTAACACTACTGTAGGGGATGGTGATGCTGCTTGCGATTGTTGAGCGGGGATAATACCCTTCTTGGGCGTCCTGGGTGGCGTTTCTAATCTCCGCGACGAGGTCAACATTCATACCATTATTGCGTATGACTATTCCTATTGCGAGGTTTTCAGAGGTGTCTGTAAGCGTGAATCTCTGGGCTTCCATCATCTGCCCAGCCGTGTGCGCCCACCCAGCCGTGTTCCAACTGTCCTCGACTACATACCAGTAGGAGACGGGCTCCCAAGCCGTGAAGTTAATCAAAAACATGTAGATGAGGTCTCCCGGGTCGCTCTCACCCGTAAGGTTGCTTATGTTCACGTAGAGCACACCCGAAGGACTGGCAATCTGTCCCGTAACGCTTCCAGAAACGCTAGTATCCGAATCGATGCCCGCAGAGACGGCGAGCTTAAGGTTATTTAGATCCCACCCCGCGGGGAACCGCAGAACCTTGGTTTTCTTATAGGTCGTGAGGCTCACATTCATCCAGAAATCGTAGGGTTCAGCACTCCACTTGCTCGTGTCGTTCAAGTCCTCTATTGTGCTGAAGAGGCAGAAGCCGGCGAAACCCTCATCCGTGTTGTCGGTGTTACCTCCCGTATCGTTCGTGCATCTCCAACTGTAATAATGGTTTCCGCTGTTAGTGTAGTTACTGAGGTGTAGCACTATGAAGTAAACTTGGCTTTCATTAAGCTCTTGAGAGGTTTCATTCAATAGTCTAACCCAACTACCTGTTGTAGTGAAATTACCGTACGTGTAGTTTCGTGTGATGACCTTTGAACCTGGAACCCAGTTGGTACCGTTTTGTACACCCTCCCACAATTCTACGGTCAGATCTGGGATGGATGTGCTGTCTGCGCGTTTAATGTATAGTTCCACGCCGTTGAAAAAGGTTTCAACGTTCGAGGTGTTAAACGACATGGCGATGGATCGGTTTAAACCGTCTGAAGCCCAAGTTACGTTGTAGTATGCTTCTGTTCCGTTGTCGTTGTCCTCAATCACAACCCAAGCTGTTTCATTGGTTTTAAACGAAGTATATGTATAGTTGAACCCGTTCA
>JAUQYY010000375.1 GCA_030587505.1 Candidatus Sigynarchaeota archaeon | reverse complement strand
GCCGAGACTACACTCACACGTACAACGACGACTGGCTAAAAAATATTGTTATGAAACGGAAGAACGGGGAAGTTGAAATAGTGTTCGAGAAGCCGATCATCACGAGGATACCTCTACCAAGTGGGAAACTGACCTATCAGGAGGCTATAGGTGTAGCCACAGCCTCACTCAAGAGGCAGTAGAAGGTGGTGCCGTGGATAGGAAAGAAAGAATAAGGGTTAAATGTTTCCGGTTCGACCCGAGCAGGGACGAGTCACCACACTACGACACCTTCGAGGTTCCCCTAAACGGCCCCATGAGCGTTCAGGACTGCCTACTCTACATAAGGGAGAACCTCGACCCCAGCCTGGCGTTCTTCGTGAACTGTAGACTCGGATTTTGCAAAAGGTGCCTGGTACGGGTGAACGGCGAATCATGTTTCGCGTGCATGACCGAGGTGAAGGACGACATCACAGTTGAGCCACTAAGAAAGGACAAGGTAATAAGAGACCTGTGGAGCGCAGACACATAGCTCTCCTCGAAACCCTCCCTTTTTTTGGCGAGGCTTCCCCTGTTTTGGTTATCTGAGTGTAACTTCCTCTTTTTCGGTGTCTATTACAACGGTGTCTCCGGTTTTCATTCTCTCCACAAGTTTTTTGTCCACGCAGTAAATGAGTGGAATCTCTGACACCACACAGCCCGACATCACTGGTGTGTAGGCGTGAGTAGTTGTGGTCAGGATGGCTTTCGGCTTGTTTCCGGTTAGGTTGAGGAAGAAGGGTATAAACTCCGCAACAGTAACCCCGCAGAGACATGAGGTTACCAGTATCTTATCCTTGATGGATTGCCCCTCGTATTCGTGGCCGCTTCTAAAGCTTCCGGGGATACGAGGTCTACTCCATTTTAATCACCCCACCTTCCACTTACCGCCGCTCGTATGCACTTCTCGAGATCTCCGAACCAGGCGTTTGCGAACATGCACACGTTCGATTGCGTCAGAGCGTAGTGATCCCCAAGCTTCGGCCCATAGGGATAGTGATAGTGACAGCTCCATACCGGTATGGCACCTATCTGCTGCGCCAGATCGACCAGTTTTTGAATGTTGCCCTCATGAGTTTCAAGGTTATATAGCTATATGCCTATATTTTAGCATATAAATCTTAACTTAGAAGACCTTCTCAGGCCTTAACGCACATGTTCCAAAAGGTTTTTCAGCTCGTGAAGAGCGCCACCTTTTGGGCAAAGCTTCTAAACCACAACTTCTATGAAGCCTTATTACGTAAAAACCTTATAAAAATTTTAGACCTATTATTTCCCCAAATGATGAAGGTGTTTTAGGTGGATTTTTTAAAGAAAAACGCTTTTGGGTTTCTAGATGAAGCCGTGGATGCGTTCAAGAGAAAGGACTACAAGTTCACCATGTTCTTTGTTGAACAGTTTTTTCAACTAGCATTGAAATACGTACTTGCAAAAAAGTACGGTGAGTTTCCAAAAACGCACAGCTTGAAAACACTCATCAACCTAACTAAGGATAAAAAACTGATAAATTACTACAAGGAGAATTTAAGGCTCTTCAGGGAAATAGAACTTTCATACATTGCTTCAAGATACATGGATGTGGATTATGATGAAGAAGTAGCGAGATCCGCCTTGAACCTAGCTGAAGAATTCAAGAAAGCGCTGGGGTGAGAAGTTTGGGAACTGGGCTCACAGAGGAGTATTTCAGAATGCTTGAGGAAAACAAGAATTTCTTCAAGAAAGCATTAGAAATCGCCGAGAAAATAGCCGAAAAGGTTGAAAAACTTCTCGGCGACTGCGAAGTCTACGTTACAGGCAGCTTCGCAAGAGGTGAACACACACTCTCCTCAGACCTAGACATCCTAATAGTCTCACCCAATATACCCGAGAAAATGAGCTTCAGACAGTATGTTAACATCGTTGAAAAACTCACAGATGACACCAGAGTAAACATTCACCTCGCTAACAAAAATAAATTCACGGAACTGCGGAAACTTTACTCGCCGAGAGTAAAAGTAAAGACTCCTCGTAACACATGCTCTGAAAACAGAAACACCACCTACTGAAGAAGTCACAAACTTTTTAAGAATATTTCATTTAACCTTTATTAGATTCTTAACGACAAGCGAAGGGAAAATATACCTCTAAACGTAAAACGAGTAACTGTCGATTGATTTTTGGAATTGTAAGAGGTCCTTTATGATGTTTACATGTGACAGCTGTTGAAACCCTTCAACTTGTAAAGGTGTTCAACAACGTTGTCGCAGTAAATAGGTTAAGTATGATTGTTCCCGAGAGGAGCTGCTTCGGTTTTCTTGGACCATGTCCTCCCAAACATCTAGTTCAACGTTGACACCTGCTGCTTTTGCACGGTCTGCTAGGCGAAGCGAATCGTCGAGCAGTATTTCCGAGGTTCCAACCTGAATGAGCATCGGAGGCAATCCTTTGAGGCCCGCATAGAGGGGTGATGCCAGAGGATTCTTAGGATCCACGTCCCCAAGGTATACCCCTGCCATGAATTCTACTCCTTCGGGTGTTATGAACGGGTCGACTTCGGCTTTACTTCTAAGGGTTTCACCCGTGCACGCCAGGTCGGTCCAGGGGGAGAGGCACACAGCGCCTGCTGGTAGAGCGTCTCCCTCGTCCCGCAGCTTCACAAGACTCGCTATTGTTAAGCCGCCACCAGCAGAATCTCCGGCAACTATGAGGTTGCTTGGATCTATTCCTCCTGCGGAAACAAGCCATCGGTAGGCTGCTGTTGCGTCTTCCACCGCGGCTGGGAAGGGGTGTTCGGGTGCGAGGCGGTAGTCAATTATGAGGGCACGGGCTTTCGACGCCCTGGATATTCGTGAGACGAGGTCTCGGTGCGTTTTGATGGATCCAGCTATGTAGCCGCCTCCATGGAGGTACAGGATAGCGTATTGGTCCTTCGCGCCCGGGGTGGTGATCCACTCGGCTGGAACTCCCCTCACGTTTACTGGTTCACACTTCACATCGTCTGGGAGTTTTGTCAAGGATGCTAACTGTTCCAAACCTATGCGAGCTCCTTCTACACTAGGTTCTTTTTGGGATACTTGATATTCCTTCAATAGTTTGATTACAACTTCCATTTCTTTACTAACCATTTTTCACTACCACTTATTTAATTAATACTCTATTATTTAAAAAGATTTTCTTATTTATTATTTGTGTTTCGGGTTCCCAGAAACGAAACGATTACCCTTTTTCTTGCAGAGTTATGTTTATGTGGTAGAGTTATTTTTTAATAATAAGCATAATGTGACCCACGTGTGGCGGGGCCGAATGCTCTCCAAGGACTCTTCCTTCTGTCTACGTAATTGAAGGTGAACGAAAAACGATGATAAGAGCGAATAAAAAGTTTATAAGATTGAGAAAGCTGCTTGTTGACTTTTTCAGTCTTATAGTACGTTACTTCGGGGAGTTGGATTCGGTTGATGACGAACTTACAAGGTTTGGAGTAAGCAGAATGGAGAGAATATACTTCAAGGGCAGTGTTACCGGAAAACTCAGTGGAGAGTTTGATAAGCACCACAAGAGAATAGATTATATGTTCAATTTTATTCGATGGTACATTCAAGGACTCTTGAAATGGTACGAACTATTCTCAAGCCTCGTCAGTTCGTTCGGAGGCATCGACTGGTTCAGTCTTCTTAGAGAAGAAAACAAGTTCGAAAAACTAATTAACCCTAAAAAAGCCGATTCGGCTCTGCTCAGTTTAAATATTGAGTCTGCCTTCGATTTCATATTCCCGGAATTAAAGGACGCGTTCTCGAGGGTTGTTGAAGAGTCGAAATCGGTG
>JAUQYY010000341.1 GCA_030587505.1 Candidatus Sigynarchaeota archaeon | reverse complement strand
AAACAGACGCCGTCATCGTGAAAAGAACCACAGAAATAAAGGTCAACACCAAGCCAGTAGAGGAGGTCAAAGACTTTAAGGTGCGCAAGGTCTCATACGAGGACATTGGAGGCCTTCACGAAGAGGTCAAAAGAGTTCGAGAGATGATTGAACTCCCATTGCGCCAACCCGAAATATTCGACAGGCTTGGAATAACCGCACCGAAGGGCGTCCTGCTACACGGACCACCCGGAACCGGAAAACACTCCTCGCACGGGCGGTTGCGAACGAAACCGAGGCATACTTCCTCTCAATAAGCGGCCCCGAAATAATGAGCAAGTTCTACGGGGAAAGCGAAGGAAGGCTCAGAGAGATATTCCGAGACGCCGAGAGAAACGCTCCCAGCATAGTATTCATAGACGAGCTCGACTCGATAGCACCCAAGCGGGAAGAAGTCACGGGGGAAGTGGAGCGCAGAGTCGTCGCCCAGCTCCTGGCACTAATGGACGGGCTAAAAACCAGAGGCGAACTCGTCGTGATTGGAGCCACAAACAGGCCAAACGCTCTCGATCCCGCCCTCAGACGAGGAGGACGCTTCGACAGGGAAATCGAATTCGGCATACCCAACAAGCACGCTAGACTAGAAATACTACAGATACACACAAGAGGAATGCCCCTCGCAGAAGACGTGGACCTAAAATTTCTCGCGGAGTACACCCACGGCTTCGTCGGAGCAGACATCGAAGCACTCTGCAAAGAAGCCGCCATGCTAGCCCTAAGAAGAATACTTCCAGAAATAGACTTGGAGACGGAGAGCATTCCCGCAGAGGTGCTGGACAGAATAGAGGTAACCATGCGAGACTTCACCGACGCACTCAAAAACATTGAGCCCAGCGCAATGAGAGAGGTGCTCATCGAGGTTCCAAACGTCAAGTGGGAGGACGTAGGAGGGCTGGAGGAAGCGAAACAACAACTAATAGAGACCGTTGAGTGGCCCCTCAAGTACAGCAGGTTCTTCAACTATATGGGCGCAAAGGCACCGAAGGGAATCTTCCTGCACGGACCACCGGGAACAGGAAAAACACTCCTCGTGAAGGCCTTGGCGAACGAGAGCCAAGCAAACTTCATCTCCATCAAGGGTCCCGAGTTTCTCAGTAAGTATGTGGGTGAGAGTGAAAAGGCGGTCAGAGAAACCTTCAGAAAAGCCCGACAATCATCCCCCTGCATCATCTTCTTCGACGAAATCGACGCGATCGCCCCAGTCCGCGGACTGGGCTACGGAGATTCACACGTCACCGAAAGAGTCATAAGCCAAATCCTCACCGAAATGGACGGATTAGAAGAACTCCACGATGTGGTCGTGGTTGCCGCGACCAACAGGCCCGACATAGTGGATCCCGCCCTGCTGCGTCCGGGCAGATTCGACAGAATGATCCACATCCCCATCCCGGACCAGAAAGCCAGACTCGAAATCTTCAAAATTCACACGGCGAACAGTCCACTCGACCCCGAAGTCGACCTAAAAGAACTAGCCGAGAGGACCGAAGGCTACACCGGGGCGGACATCTCATCAATATGCAACGAAGCCGTAATGTTCGCGATAAGAGAGTACATAATGGACAATCAGATAGACGAAAAAACCGAGGACTTCCAGAAATACACGATAAAAAGAAGACATTTCGAAAAGGCACTAGAAAGAGTAAAACCACTATCGAAAGGACAACTGGAAAAATACGAGGAAATATCAAGAAGCTTCGCAGAGGGGATAGCATAAACCCAACAAAACTAATCCAGTACTAGCTGGTTTTCGAATCCAGCCCAAAAATTAAAGGGAGAACAGGTCGTGCAGGCCGTTCACATCTCCCTCAGAACATCCACTATCCGCTCAGCAGCCCTCTTCATCTCCACCAGCAAAAGCCCTAGGTTAGCCCCAGGCTTCGTAATCGCAGACAACACGGCATCAGACCCGACACCCCTAAGAATAATGTCACCCTTAGTCCCACTTACTCACAATAACCTTATCCATCTCACCCCTAGCAAGCTCCGCCACAGCCCTGTTACCGATGTTAAGAAGCGCAACACTCACAGCCGCAATCAAACCCTCATCAGCATCCTTAGGCAAAGCCGAAGCCATTACCAAACCATCGGTCCTCACAATAGCGGAGCCTCAATATCAGGATCCGCATCAGCCATAGACTTCAACACACTCTCAAGCTCAACTCTCCAACTCTTAGGCATCCCGATCACCTACCTACCGAACAACCGAACATTCTTCGACAAAAAGACAAAGCAACCTACTTAAAGACCCAATTAAACTCTTTCCACACCGCACTAATACAAACACAGTTTTTGATTAAAAGTACACCAAAAAAAAGAGATTTAAGTCTTTTCAAAGAAACCACTCCTCAAGAAAAGTAAATAAGACACCAAACCAAAACAAAACAAACCAAACCAAAAACAAACCAAAACTTAACAAAACTCCCGACCAAACAACCCCAACACCAAAAACACACAAAAAGCCCCCAAAAAAGAGAAAAGAAGAATGAGAAGAGACGCCAAAAATGAAAAGAATCTTTAAAAAACTCCAAAAAGGGAGCAAAACCAAAACACCCAAAACCCTCAAAGTAAAAATCAGCAGAGAGGTCGTAGAAGGAATCCTTGAAGCCTGTAGAAACGTACACCCTCACGAATTCGTAGGCCTCCTCAGAGCAGAAAAAGACACAATCACAGAGGTCATCTTACCCCCCACAAGCATCTACGGCAGAGGAGCCGCACAATTCAACCCCTACATGCTACCCTTCGACTTCTCAATCGTAGGAAGCATTCACTCCCACCCCTCAGGCCACGGCGAACCTTCAACCCAAGATCTTAACTCTATGTTCAACTTCGGCGTCGTACACATTATTGTAACCTACCCCTACCGCAGCCCTCAAGACCTACACTTCTACAACAAAAAAGGACAACCAATCCAACCAGAAATCACAGATTAACCCAAAAACAAGAGTAGTTTCCTCAACAAGAGGATTGAGAGGGATAAAGGAAGAAGAATAGATAAGGAAAACAAGAGGGGAAACTAGATTTTCCCCACGAAGTAGTCAAGAGTTTTTGATGTGTCAGACTAATTTTTGGTTTTTGTTCGTAAGATTTTGAAGGGTTGTTTTTCGTGTTGATAGAAAACAAAATAAGGGATAACTCTCAAAACTAGAAAAAAGCGACAGTAGAGGGTATTGAATGAGCGCGGAAAAGTTTCGGGTGTACCGGTACAGGTGGGTTGTTCTTCTGGTCTACAGTTTTGTGTTCTTTGTTACGGGGCCTCTGTGGATTGCCTTCGCGCCGATTTCCTCGACCGTGAGGCAGGCGTTCTTCCTTTCAGGTGTCAGCGACCTCGACATCACCTTGCTTGTTGTAGGCCCACTGATAGTTGAAATTTTTGTTTCGATGCCTCTAGGTGCCTTGGTGGACAGAAAGGGTTGGAAATTCGTCACGGGTCTCGGTGCTTTGATCTCCGCGGTTGTCGGCGTGCTGAGAGCGTTTTCTCCGGACATTAACTGGCTCTTGCTCTCCCAATTTATCCTCGGGGTTTCGTTCGCTTGCATGTTTGTTAGTGTGGCGAAGCTTGCGGTGAACTGGTTTCCTCGCAGAGAGGGCGCGTTTGCTCAGGGTATCGGTTTAATTTCGAGCAGTGCAGGAAACATGGCTGGGCTTATTCTCACACCGCTTCTCATAGGGCTTTTCGGCGAGTTTGCTCCCCTATCGAGCTTACGAAGTACTCTTCTGCTCTACGGGATCGTTACCGTGATTGCGGCTATCATATTCTTTGTGCTGGCTAGGGAAGCGCCACCAACGCCGCCGGACATCATAGAGGAGACTGAGAGCGTGCCTGTGAGACAGGGACTTTCGAGGATTGCCAAGTCGAGGGATTACTGGCTCCTTGCGATCGCGTTTTTCATTGGTTTCGGGGTGTACATTTCCATCACAGATTACATTGAGCGGATGGCTTGGTCCAATGTGCCGCTGCTTCAGAAGTGGGCTGAGCTTTACGTGGCAATGTACCATCCGGAGTACTTCTTCGTGTTTATTCGCATGGAACAGTCCACGGGTGGATTGGCTTCGGGTCTCATTATACTCACTGGCCTGATTGGAACCGTTGTTATTACGAGGATTTCGGACAGGATTGGCCGCAGGAAGCTTTTCCTTATTTTGTCCGTGTTCATCTGTACGCCGATGGTTTACCTCATGTGTACTCAGGTGGGCTGGATTCTGCTGGCCGCGGCCGCGGTGTTCGGATTCTTCCTGCTGGCTTTGGAGCCCCTAGTGTTCCAGACGATGGTTGAACTCAAGGACATCGGACCCATGCTCGCCGGCCTCGCGTTAGGAATAATGCTGACCATTGGGCACATCGGAAGCTCAGTTGTGCCGCTGATCGCGGGAAGCCTCCAGACAATGTCGGGATCCTACATGCTCGCGGAGCTGTTTTACAGCTTCGTTATTCTTCCGAATTACTGGATGAGCGTCGCAGCGAACCCGCTCTACTACTACCTGGTCGCGGCGCCCCCACTGATCCAACTTCCGGGAACATTCTCAAGCGTTACACTGTTTCTCGTGGTAAGCACGGCGGCTACAATTGGAGTAGTAGCTCTCCTCAAAGAGGTTGTCTAGAACCAGGAAGAAGACCCAAATCCTCCTACCCAACATTTTTATTTTCAATTCATTTTCTCCTATACCAACTAACCCTGACACCGAAAGGATGTGCGATTAGGTGTTATTTTCCTTTGTTTTTCACATCTTCGCAACGACGGGTCAAAAAAGAAAAAAATGAGGGGTTATGTTTTTCGTCTGGGGGTCCAGACTGCGTATGCCAATGCTGCGCCCTCCGCGATGCCTATCGCAGCTGCTATCGGGAGAGGATTCATAGCTTGAATGTTTAGCAGAAGTAAGAGAATCATTGTGGCTTCGAGGGGGTGGATGGAATGCCGATAATTGCAAAGTAGCTGAGGTGGGTTACTTGAACTGTAACTGTGTTCTGCTCGGTGTTGACAACGCTTGGAAGCCTGACCCAATGCCCCGTGGTTTCGTCCCAGTATATACGGCTCCCTTTGAAGGAAGAAACCCACAAGGAAAGTGTCAGGTTCTCTTTAGTATCTTGTTTTTCTTGTCTCCTACCCTGTTTTTGTTCCGAATTGTGGCTGCTGGTCTAGTTACTCAATTTTTGGTAGTAACTCTTATATGTTAGAATGTGTGTAGTTCCATCGAAATCAAGGTGGCCTGATATGCCCTCCGAAACAATACGCAATGCCATCAAGAGTCTAGCAATGGGAAAATTCACCCTAATCTACGATAAGGAAGGCAGGGAAGAAGAGGTAGACCTGGTCAAACTGGCGGAGAAGGTCAAACCAGAAGACGTGTATAGAATGAGACACGACGCCGGAGGCCTAATCTGCGTCGCGGTGCACCCCAAGATATGGCACCGCTGGGAGCTACCCTTCCTCCACGACCTGTTCCAGTCCTGCTACGCCAGCTACGGGGTTCTCGAAGCCCTCATCCCCAACGACATCCCCTACGATGAGAAGTCAGCCTTCTCGGTGACTGTCAACCACAGAAAAACGTTCACGGGAATAACCGACAAGGACCGAGCCCTAACCATAAGAGAGCTTGGGCTCCTGGGAAAAAGAACATACACGGGCAACAGCGAAAACAACTGGAGGGAAGAGCTCGGAAGAAACTTCAGATCACCAGGCCACGTGCACCTGCTCTTGGCTTCGGACGGCCTCCTGAAAAGCCGCCAAGGACATACCGAGCTGACGGTGGCCCTAGCTGAACTCGGCCAGCTGAACCCGGTGACCGTCCTGTGCGAGATGCTCGACGGAAAGACGGGAAAAGCTCTCTCAATCAGCGAGGCGAAAAAGTACGCGAAGAGGCATAACTTCGTCTACGTTAGCGGTGAGGAGATAATGGACGAGTACTTCAAGAGGGCTGAAAATGGCTAAGGTGAACCTGGGCATCGCAGACACCACATTCGCACGCTACGACATGGCGAGGGTCGCCATCAGGGAGATAGAGGAAAACACTTCAAAGGTTAACATAGTGAGGTACACGGTTCCAGGAGTCAAGGACCTTCCGGTCGCGGCGAAGAAACTGATAGAGGAGCACGGCTGCGAAATAGTCCTCGCATTCGGAATGCCCGGGCCTGAGCCCATAGATAAGCAGTGCGCCCATGAAGCCTCCCTCGGCATAATAGGAGTGCAGCTCCTGACCAATAAGCACGTCATAGAGTGCTTTGTCCACGAGGACGAGGCGGAAACCGTGGAGGAACTCGTAGCCATGTGTGAGGATCGAGCCAGAAAACACGCGAGAAACGCGCTGAAGCTGCTGTTCGACAGGGAGTGGCTGACCAGACACGCGGGGCAGGGGTTGAGACAGGGCCACCCAGACGCGGGACCTCTGAAACCATAAAGGAAAGGTGAAGAATGATGGCTGAGAAAGTGAAACTGGGAATAGTTGTTGGAGAGTTTAATTATGATATAACTTATCTTATGCTGCAAAGGGCGCTCGATCACGCTGAGTTCCTGGGAGCGAGTGTGGAGAAGGTGTTAAAGGTGCCTGGGGCTTTCGACATGCCCCTCGCCATAAAGAAACTCCTCGAGATGGATGAGATTGACGCGGTGGTCACGCTGGGAGCAGTTCTGAAAGGCGACACGGACCACGACCAGGTGGTTGCTCAGCACGCGGCTCGAAAGATGATGGACCTGGCCTTAGAGTATGGTAAGCCTGTTTCGCTCGGCGTGTCCGGACCCGGGATGACGAGGACTGAGGCGACCGAGAGAATAGAGGAGTATGCGAAGAGGTCTGTTGAGGCCGCCGTTAAGATGGTGCGCCGCCTCAGACAGTGAGGAGTGTGTTTATTCGCGTAGAGGTCGGTTTGTTATGATTCAACTTACACTTATACAGCTCGATAACTATGGTCCCTGGACCGAACTCTTAGGAGTGGATCGCGAGTCCGATTTGCAGATACTTCAGTCCGAACTCTACGCGGATCTTCAGAGGATGTTCGCCCTGAAAAGGGGCCTCGTTTTCTTCAACAGGTTTGATAATATGCTCGCGGTGTCCAATGGCATCTCGGTCGAGGAGCACGAGGTCATCTTGAGGAGCGTGGCGCGACGGTACCCGGTTTCCGTGAGTATGGGTATTGGCTCCGCGGAGTCACCCTACGAGGCTCAGGTGCTCGCCACGCGGGTTCTTCAGGAGCGTGGAAGCGCCCAGTCCGAAACCAGGAGGTCGGTTCTTGCACACCTATCGAACGGCGACAGTGGAGAGGAGTACGTTCAGATCGCGCACATAGACATAAACGGGTTCACGCACAGCGTGACCGACCGTGAGTCGGCCTATCAGAGCTCCTACGTGATCTACTCCGCCACGGCGATTCTGATGAGGATGTTTGCTGACAAGGGGGCCCTCCTCTTTTTTAACGGAGGAGACAATTTTATCGCAGTTTGCAATGGGCTGGAGAAAAGCGACTTCGTGGAGATATTCGACAGGTTTGAGACCAGCATGAATCTCAGGCTTAAGGCGGGAATCGGCTTCGGTAGGAACGCCCTAGACGCCCTGTCGAGAGCGAACGAGTGCCTCTCCCTCATCAGGGAGAAGGAGACAGACGAGCAGATAATCCTCAACGAAGAAGAGATGCTTTAAGCCATGTCCTACACCATATACGCGGACTTCTGCCTGGTGGGAAGAGAATTAAACCTGCTTGAGGAGGTCTACATCACAATCTCGAGTGAGGGATACTTCGAAAGAATTTCAAAAGAACCTCCGAACACGCGTATGTATTCGATTTTTGAAGAGTGCCTCGTGCTTCCAGCGTTCATAAACGCTCACACCCATGTGGGAGACTCCTTCGCAAA
>JAUQYY010000339.1 GCA_030587505.1 Candidatus Sigynarchaeota archaeon | reverse complement strand
TGTTACACAGAGCCTGTTCAGAGCGTTGCTCTCGCCTCCATTTACGCCAGCCTCCTAATCGTTTTAACCGGCGATTTCCTGCTGAGAGGTAAGACGGCGAAGAAGCCAAGCGAAAGAGTCTACCAGGTATCGGGTGCGATAACCATAATCTTCGGCTTGATTATGATTCTTCTCGCCGTGCTCACTATTCCCAGCTACTCCTTATACGCCATTCCAGGCGTGGGCTACTTCTACACTCAGCTCGCATCTCTGAGTACGGTTGACGCCTTCGAGATTGTGGGTGTTTTCGTCGCGATTCTGGGCTGCGTAGTCATCTGCTTTCAGAGAGACCCCCCGCCCATCAAAGAATACTATGTGGTTTCGGGCTCCGCTCTCACCCTGCTGGCGCTCCCGTTAGACTTTGTCCCCGTTCAGGTGTGGATAGACAGAAACGTCTTCTACTCGTCTCTCCTCGCACCCCTGGACATCGGGCGCCTCCACGGAATCTTTCCCCTGAACTTTAACCTTTTCACCTTCATCGCGCTAATACTATTCACCGCCGGAGTGTTCATCCACGTTCAGAACTCAAGGATCAAAACGCTTACCCTCATCGCATTCCTACTCTACATTTACTTCTACCCCGGACTCTACAGGTACGTGCTTTCAGGCATCCACATCCAATCGCCGACCCCCACGGTTCCACTACCAGTGTACGCCGGCCTGGCGATAGTCGCAGCTGTGGTGTCAACTCCCCTAGACACAGGTAAACCCGGCTGGAACATTTCAAGCCTCATACGCAGAGTGCTGAAACCCTCGACCAAAACCACGCTCGCCGCACTCCTACTCCTCGCGGTTCTCATACCCATTCTGATGCTGAGCAGCGCTGGTGGAGTGACCTCTACACCTCTAACCCAAGCAATTGTGAAGTCCCAAGGGTTAAGTGTGGAGGACAGAATCGACCCCCGCCTGCTCAGCCTCAACATAGGCTCCAGCCAGAACGTTTCGGTGATACTCAGGTTTGATGCACCCATACCGCAGGATGACATAGACAGACTGAACACCTCACCAGACTACGACTTTTTCACGATTGAGAGGTACAACGGAGACCCAGCAGTCTACCAGGAGAAGGCTTACTACGCTGTGCACGGCAACATCAGCGTCGATAACAGCTCGGACCTCAGACAGAAACTGGTTCGTCTTGTCAACGACTTTCATCTGAGCTATGTGCTGCTCAACCAGAACCCAGCGCCTCCCAGCATCGACGCGCACTACGCTCAGTACTACTTTGTGGGAGCGGACATACTCCGAGCGTGGAACATTACGGGTAAGTGGACCACCATAGCGATAGTGGACTCCGGGGTGAACGACTACGCTGAGGGGATAGCGGGAAAGAAAAACGGCAGGGTCATCTACCAGGTGAACTTCCTAACGGGGCAGGAGGGAGACCCTAGGCTGGTTGGAGAACTGACACCCGAAGGCCTCCAGAAACACGGAACACTCGTCGCCCTAGAGGTTGCGGGGGTCAAGGGAGTGGCTCCAGACGCCAACATAATAGACCTCAAGATAAAGAGGGGAAGCGAGGAGTCATTCTACATGACCTGCGTCTACATGGCGGAGGCTCTCGACTGGTGCGTGAGGAACAAGGACCGCTTCAACATCTCCGTGGTTGAACTCGCCCTTGGCAACAGGGACCAGATCTACGGGTTCCTCACAGAGGCTGTGGACCGCGCGTTTCTAAGCGGCATAGTGGTCATCGTCGCTGGTGGCGGCTACCTGGACATCACCAAGAACCACTTCATGGGGCTTCTAACACCAGGAATAGCAGACTGGGGAATAACCGTTGCGGCCACCATGGGCATCGAAGACGAGTCATGGTCACCCATAAGTCCGCTGGGCCCCTCACCCCACTGGTACCTTCCAAAGCCCGAACTAACAGGTCCCGGAATGTACACGAGCGGATCGGTTCCCATGGTCTCCGGAATCTCACTACTCCTAACACAGCAGTACAACGAAATGGGTCTTCCTCCTCTTCTCAGAGCCGCATCGATACGCTGGGCGCTAATAGCTGGAGCGCAGGAGTACGACCTCGGCCCGCCGGGCTGGGACATCATGTACGGGTTCGGCAGAGCCAACGCCCTAACCTCCTTCCTGCTCTTGAGAAACCACTTTCAGATCTGAACTCCTTCCACCATTTCCCTTCTCACCCTCAACTTTTCAAGTGATTTTTTCTACCCAGAATCTCTCTTTCGGATCCACGCGGGCCGCTTCCGCCAGTGCCATGTCGAGGATTTTTTGGGCTCTCTCAACGTTCCTGTGGGCGGGCTTTTCACCGATGGCCATCTGGACCAGTTCTAGTATGTGGAAGATTGGGAGTTTTCCCTGGCTCAGGATCTTTGCTATGGAGAGCACCCACTGGCATCCTCCGCAGTACAGTGCCAGGGCGTCCGCGCCGGTGTCCACGGCCTCCCTGTATCTTCTCGTGGCTGCGTTGAGTATGTCGTCTATGCTGTGGCTGCCCGCGAAGGCGGCCATTCCGCAGCAGAGGGCTTTGCGCCGGTTGTGCTCCATCTCAACCACTTCGAGCCCAATGGTTTCGAGTATTCTTCTTGAAAGATCGAAGTACTTGTCCCCGAAGGGCTTCGCCTGGCAATTATCGTGAAGGGTCACCGTCTTCTCTATTCTACGTTTTATTTCGAGTTCTCCCCCGTCGATTTTTTCCCACAGCCAGTCAAGCATTGGAACGATTTCAAAGTCGAACCTCGCCCCAAAGCGGGGATACACGTTCCTGTACATGTTGCAGCCCGCCAAGCAGGGAATAATCATCCTCTTCACTCCCAGGCTCTGGAACTGTTTCTCCAGCTTCTTCGCGATCTGCTCTGAGACCTCGAGCACGCCTATTCGGTACCAGGGTTCTCCGCAGCACAGTTCCTGCGACCCCATGATTCTAACGTTTTCGAAGAGTTCTGAGAAGCTGAGGTAGGAGAGGAATATCATGTTGCACCCTGGGTAGAATATCTCCTCGCGTTTCTCAAGTTTGGCCCAGGACTCAACAGCGCTCTTCTCATCCTCCGGAAGCTGCTCAATCAACAGGGAGCCGAAGTTCGGGTACTGGTATGGGAGGAAAAACTTCGCCGCGAGGGGTAGGCCGTTCTTCTTGTACCGCTCACACCACCTGTATAGTATCAGCTCGTAGGGGTGACTATCGTTGGGGCAGAAGCTGTTGCAGGACATGCAGCTCGTGCAACGGGTTAAAACCTCGGTTTCCTCACCGTTAACCAGCTTTCTGAACTCCGCCTTAGCCTGGTCTATGGGGAGTCCCAGGATGGGGCACTGGTTCAGACACAAGCCGCAGAGGTCGCACGATTCCTGGTTGAAAAAATTGTACGAAGGCAAAAGATCACCCCAAGCAAATTTGAAGTGGTTTTCCGTTCTATCACTTATAAAATTTTGTTCACCCCTGTCTCTCCTCTCTTCGGAAGGGATTTGTTTCAGGAGTTTCACTTGCTATTCAGAACTTTCTTTCTGAGGCGGCAGAATGAGCAGACACCGGTGGAGGTTGGGTACCCGCACTCCTCGCACTGGCCAATCTCACCCAAAGCGGAGTAGTGCTCGGCGAGTATGGGTTTTATTTTCTTCGCAAACCCCCTCACGAGGGCGATCTTGGAACCCGTTCTCCGCTCCTCCAGAAGGTTAACGATTTCCTTCATCCTCGAAATGGGAGTGTCCAGAGCGTACGGACACTTCTGCTCGACGGGTTGTATTCCCCGATAATAAACGTACATGGAGGTCTCCCACTCCGAGGTCTCGTAGAGCGGCTTTATTCTGGAAACCATTCTCTCCCCCCGGGAGGGAAGAACCGGACCCGACCTGACGAGGAGGTCTATGTCCGCGTTCAGATAGTTCGAGAGAAGAACTGTGCTCTCATCGTCGAGGTTGTGCCCGGTTGCGAGGCTGTCGGCTCCGAGTTCAACCGCCGCACGATTCGTCACGTACCTCTTCACCACACCACAAGAGGAGCAGACGGGACGTCTTATGCGGCGGGATGAAAACACGTCATCTATCGTGAAGCCGTAATCCTTCTCTAGGTCAACCTTTAGGAACTCCACCCCTAGCTCTCTACAGTACCTTTCTGAGACCTCAATACTTCGCGCGGAGTACTCGTCCTTCTTTATACCAAGGTCCACACCGAGCGCGCACAGCTCGAAGTCATCCCCCAGGCTGTTTAGGATGTGGAGCAGGGCGAGGCTGTCCTTACCCCCAGAGAGGGAAAGAACAACCCGGTCTCCCGGCCTGATCAGCTTATACCTCTTAATCGTGTTTTTTACACGCCTCTCAATGTACTCCAAGAAGTGGTTGCTGCACAGAGAGAGCCTGGCATAAGGCAACTTCACAGATGCGAGTTCACCGCACCAGCTGCACCGCTTCGCACGATTCGACAACTACCCCACCAGCAAGCTGCAGAGGAGCCTCTGGAAAGACTAGCTCCACTAAACAAGTGGACGGTTGCAAAAATAAATCCTTCCCGAAAAGTAATACTCCCGGAAAAAAGGGTTCTGAAACCCGGAATCACCGATCTCCTCGAGCGAAACCAGAGAGAAGGACGCCGCGTAGAATCGACACGACGAGAGGTGGAGCGGATAGCCTGCGTGATTTCTAGTCTGAGCTAGAGGGAAACGTTAATCTGGGTGTAATTAACAAGTTTAACAATAGCGTAAAACTGTTTGAGGTGTGTTTGTTTATGATAGAGTCCGATTTGCAGATAAATGAGCACTGCTACCAAATAGACATACAGCAGTGGATGGTACCAAGGGTTGGGACGGTCTATGTTGGCAAGAGAGATAAGGTTGTCCGCATATACTTTGGCACCTGCCAAACCACCGAGAAGGTTCTCAAAACGCTCGAGGAAGTCAAAATAGACCCA
>JAUQYY010000329.1 GCA_030587505.1 Candidatus Sigynarchaeota archaeon | reverse complement strand
CATGTCGCCGATGAGGAGTGCGTACTTGGTGCCTCGGCGCACGGCGGCGACGTGTCTCACCATGTCGTCCATGGTCACCGGGAGCGTGGTTTCGTATCCCAGAACATTGTTGCCGAGCGAGTCACCCACGAGAATCATGTCCACCCCTACCTCGTCCAGAATCTGAGCGGTGGGCGTATCGTATGCGGTCAGCATAACGATCTTTTTGCCTTCTTCCTTCATCCTCTTAATATCAAGAACGGTTATCTTCTTTCTCTCCATTTCACATCATCAACCAAGACTCTTTTTATAGATAGGGTGAAACAGATTCGCCTTAAAAAGATACTGCACAACCAGAGTTGCCCGTGCAACACGATTGAAGGCTACGCGAAAAGAATTACGTTAGCCTCTTCCTAGATCTCGGAGGCGGCTCGTTTAAATCTCTCCCCGGACTGTAGCCGAGTGCTTCTCCCGAGAGTTCGCTCAGCCTGTGGAATATCAGGCTGGGGCCGGGGTCGAGAAAGTTGCAAACTGAGTCGCACTTTCCGCAGTTCACGCAGGTGTCGCCCATGTGCCCCATGCGCAGAAGGGTGTAGAAAACGGCGTCTATCTCCTTCCTCCTCTTGATCACCGTGCAGTCGACACACACGCAGAGAGGGCACGCTCTTATACACATTCCGCACTTCCTACACTTCTCGAGCAGACTCTTGAAGTTGGCGTACCTCTCCTCCTCTGAATCCCCTTCAAATCTCTGAAACTGTTCGGCTCTGTACTCCTCGGCCCTGTCTATCTGCAGCTCCATTTCACCCTTCAAGCGGTCCAACAGCTCACTGCTCGCCTCCTCGAGTTTTAGTTCTGACGAGGCGTCCTCAACGAGCTTTAACCCCCTCTCAGTGTTGATGTGTATCAACGTCTTTGTTCCACCATCGTCCTCAACTATTTGGAAGGAAATGTCGGAGACTGGAGGCTCCCTCTCGGTGCACCTCTTACAGCTCTCCTCCAGTTCAACACCCTCGCTGAGGGTGTAGCTTCTTTTCTCTCCGTCAACGAAAACGTTTAGTCTCCCTCCGTCTACTCTCTCACAGGCCACCCTACCCGCGTCTAAGCCGTCCTCCTCCAGGATTTTCTTAACCCTCTTGGGCGAAATCTTACCTCGGCACTCCTCTCCTAGTATAACTAAGTCCTTCAGGCTTATCTGCCTTTTCTTAGCCAGCTCAACAATAGCTCTAACGTCGCACGGCTTAGCAACCACGGCTATCTTGCCGGCTTCCTTCAAGTTTTGTTGAATGTACTTGGGCACACTGTTAACACCCGAAAGATAGTATGCGCTGAACTGGGAGAGAGGCAGAGAATCCACCTGGCCGGGCTCCTCCACAGCGATGGGGACGAGATCGAACCTATCCTTCTTCTCTTGAAAGGAAACCACTCTGCCGACGACTCCAGCCTCAAGGGCGGCTTTTAGAATGGTTTGTACGACTCCTCCACCATAACTCCCAGACAGATTCTCGTCCTTGCTACTCGCCAGTATAGAATCTCCAATCCTCATATCCGGAGCTTCCAATAACTTGTTAAGCGGCTCAGAGCTAGCTTGAATGTATCATATTTAAAGGCATACAGATTTTTAGGGTGAGCTTCCCCTCGCTTACAGGGGGTAGTTGCCTCATAGACCTATGGTTTATCTAATGAGGCTCATCCTACTTAGCCTTGAACTATCCTCATGGGGTTCGGTCCCAGCTTCGAGATTCTCTCAGTTACGTTTCTAACTATCTCCGCGAATAGCGCTCCCTCCGCCGATGAGCAGTAGTATACCTGTAGGCGCTCCTCACTGAGACCCGCGACTCGCAGCACCTGCCTCATGTACTCCACCTGTTTGGTTGCCATTTTGTTACCTATCTCGTAGTCGCACTCTCCCAGCCGTCATCCGACCAGGAGAACAGCGTCCGCACCCTTGTACAACGCTCTAAGCATGAAATCGGGGTGAACGACTCCAAGGCAACTCACTCTCACGGTTCTCACCGACGGTGGATACTGGCTCCTTATTGTCCCAGCCATGTCGGCGGCTCCGTATCCTCACTTGAGACACAGGAAAGCGGCAATCCTTGGGATAAACTTCTCGGTTTTAACGTTCATGTGACACATCTCCACTAGGTTGCAAATAGGGAGTCAATGTACGCTTCAAACTGTTTCGGTCTATAAAACCTTACGGTTATGGCGTTTGAGGGACACACCGATGTGCACGTCCCGCAGCCTTTGCAGGCAATTTCATTGACCTCGACACCCTCGTCTCCGAAGCTTACCGCGTTAAACGGACAAGTTTCCACGCACATTCCGCAGAGACTGCAGCGCTCCCTGTCAACGGTGGCTGAGGCGAGTTCCAGCGTGTACCTTCCCCTACTCATAGGTATCGCAGCCGCCGATGCGGCTCCTCTCGCTTGAGCCACGGATTCCGCCACCGACTTCGGCCCTTGTGCAGCTCCAGCTATGTAAATCCCGGGAACCTTCGTATCTATTGGACTGAGCGCGGAGTGGCTTTCTCTGTAGAATCCGTCGGGGCTTCTGTCTAGGCGGAGGATACTCGCCAGTTTTTCGGAGTCCTCAGCGGGGACCATCGCCACCGAGAGAACCACCAGGTCTGCTTCTATCCTCTTCAGCTCACCGCTCAGTGTGTCTTCAACTCTGACCGTTAGCCTCTTTGTTTCGGGGTCCTCTTTCACGGAGGCTACGTTTCCCCTGATGAATTTTATGTCGTAGTCTCTGGCTCTGGTGTAGTATTCCTCCCATGCTTTTCCCGCCGCTCTGATGTCCATGTAACATATTATCACTTCCGTGTCTGGGTATTCCTGTTTGATTAGCTTCGCGTTTTTTATGGCCACCATGCAGCACACGTCGGAACAGTACTGGTTGCAGTTCAGGTCTCTGGAGCCAACGCACTGGATCATGACGATGCTTTTGGGCGTTTCCAAGTCAGATATTCTCACCAGGTGGCCGTTGGTTGGACCGTTTGGTGCCAGCAGCCGTTCGAGTTGAAGCTGGGTTATGACGTTCTCGTACTTGCCGTAGCCGTACTTGCCTGTAGGGTTGTACTGGTCGTACCCGGTTGTAACTATGATTGTTCCGACGTTCAGCTCCAGCGTTTCCTCCTTCTGGTTGAAGTCGATGGCGTCGAACTCGCACACCTTCATGCAGAGGCGGCACCTCGTACAGTGCTCGATGTCTATCGTGGCTTTCTTGGGCACCGCCTGCGGGAAGGGAATGTATATCGCTTTTCTGGTTCCGAGGTTTGCGTCGAACTCCTTGGGTCTGAACACCGGGCATATGTCCTCGCAGGCTCCGCAGCCGTTGCACTTGTCCTCGATGACGTATCTGGGTTTCTTCTTGACTGTTACCCTGAAGTTTCCGAGGTACCCTTCCACCCTTTCTACCTCGGCGTATGTTATCAGTGTGATGTTATGGTTTCTCGCCACCTCTAGCATCTTGGGTCCCAGTATTCATATGGAGCAGTCGTCAGTTGGGAAGGTTCTGTCCAGCTGCGCCATTTTTCCTCCGATGCTCGGATTCTTCTCAACCAGGTACACCTCGAATCCGTCGTTCGCGAGGTCTAGGGCAGCCTGTATTCCTGCGATTCCTCCGCCGATAACCAGCGACTTCCGCTCCACAGGTATTATCCTCGTGGGTATCTCCTCAACGTACTTCGCCCTTGAAACCGCGGCTCTAACAAGATCCTTCGCTTTCTCCAACGCTTCAGCCGGTTGGGTCATGTGGACGTAGGCGTCGTGTTCACGTATGTTTACAAACTCCAGCAGTCCTGGGTTCAGCCCCGCGTCTTCCAGCACCGCTTTGAACACCGGCTCGTGGGTTATCGGC
>JAUQYY010000327.1 GCA_030587505.1 Candidatus Sigynarchaeota archaeon | reverse complement strand
TCGCTAACCGTACTCGTTGCCACTAAGAAACACCTCATTTCTAAGAAATAGGGTAGACTCTGAGTATATAATTCTTGTCCAGCCAAGGAAGTTGGCCCATAATTTTTTACACTCCCTTATTCTTGGCACTGGTTCAAATATCGGGGAGAGAGGCGGGATGTTTATTTTTCTGCTCTCCCTTCATCACACCTATGAAAACACTGATCATCTGCATCCCGCCTGAGCTATCTTCGGCGGGAGAGGTTAAAAAGTTTTTGCGGTGGCTCTCCGAGGAGATCAGGGGCTTCTGGGAGCCCAGGTGCCCCGGGTGCGGCTCAAAGAGGGTCTGGAGGGACGGCGTCGAGCCAAGGAAGACGGCCCCACCGGCGCAGAGGTACGAGTGCCCGAGGTGCGGAAAGAAGTTCTGCGACAGGACCGGAACCCCCTTCTACGGGACTAGAATATGACACAGAGGTAGTATCAAAACACAAATTTTTTCAAAAACATGGAATTAAAATTGTGTGGTAAGCCTTCTAACCCCTCTGGTTATTATTTTGTTGTTGCTTTGAATCCCTTCTTGGTTTCCTGCACCATTCCCTTTGCTATTAGTCTCTCCAGGTGTTTTTGTATGCTTATTCTTTCCATGTGTTTGTAGCCTTCCTCTGGATCCGGGAACTTTCGGTGTATGATTGCCTGGTTTACGATTTCTTCGAGTGTGCGTTCCTCTCTCAGAAAGTTTAGGAGTTTTTCCTCCCTCTGGTAGATGACGTTCAGGTACTGGTCGAGCCTGTTCCTTATGGTGTCTTCTCCCCGGAAGACCTCTCCCTTGTGGCTCGTCACCGCAATCTCGAAGCTCATCCTCTTGAGTTTCTCTATCGAGTCTATGAAGTCGTCCACGTTGGAGTCGAGGGCGCCGTACCATGGCCCGAAGGAGGTTAGGTCAATGTCTGAGAGGAAGACTATTCTCTCTTCGGGCAGAAGGAAGCAGCAGTGGCCGCTGGAGTGCCCGGGCGTGTGCAGCACCTGGAGCTCTGTGTCTCCGAGGTCGAAGATGTGCCCGTCCGCGAACTCCACGTCGACCCGGCTGTCCTGAAGGCGGAGGATCTCAGCTATCGCGTTCATCCAGGGTTCCGCGGGGGTTCCCTTGAGGCCGTATATTTCCCACAGGAGATCAACGTTTCTTATGGCTGGGGCTGCGAGCCTGTGAGCGCAAACCCTGCTCTCTTCAAAATAAGGGTTACAGGCTATGTGGTCTTCATGGCAGTGAGAGTTGATAACGAGGTCTACCCGGTAATTCTTAGCTGTCTCCTCAGCTATTTTCGGCTCGAAGCCCGTGTCTATTAGTGCACTCACTTCACCCTGTATGAGAAGGGAGTTGGCGTAGGGGTATCTGCCCCTGGACTCCGCCTGTATGAAGACCACGCTGTCACTGAGGGGGATGAAAGTCAAACCGGCTCACTCCTTCTCCTCGTTTTCAATAAATTTTGTTTTTGTGGTTTACGTCTTTATTTTTGTGTTTTTGAGTGTTTTGGGTTAGATGGGGTTGATTGAGATTGTTTCCACGGCGTCGAGCTGGTTCGGGTCTCCGCTTCCAGCGGCCCATATGATGTCTAGTCCCGCGGCGTTCAGTGTGTATTTTCCTTCGACGAAGCTTACTATGTGGTCGTTGTCCATTTCGGCGAAGTATCTTCCTTCGTGTCTGCCCCATGTCGGGTCGGCTGGCAGCCACCCGTAGTTGGGTATGAGGAACTCTGCCCAAGCGTGTCGCTCGGCGTCTGGCTTCTTCCTATTTTTTTGGGGGTCGTAGTGGGAGTACCCTCGGATCAGTCTTGCTGGTATTCCCGATGCCCTGCAGAGAGCGACAAAGAGTCTTGAGAACTCGGCGCAGTCGCCTTCCCCTGTTTTTAGGGCGTAGAGGGCTCCCCTTGTGGGCATCTTCTTGTAGTTGACGTGTTTTCCGACGAACCTGAAAATGTTAAGGGCTCTCCTGTAGGGGTTTTCCTCCCCCGCCGCAGCCCTCTGGGCGGCCGCCCTTATCTCGGGGTGTTTTGACTCGATCTGTGGGGATTCCCTCATGTACTTTATGTAGTTGATGTCCCTTCGGTTGTACTCGCCAACCTTGTTGGGGTCGACGTTGAATTTTTGGGGTGTTACCTCAACCGTGTAGTGGAGTGTGAGGTTCACGGTCTGTTTGGGGGGTATTGAGAGTGTGTGGAAGTTTATGGTTTCACACTTGAACCTGTCCTCCTCCACCGTGTCGTCGGGTGTTATGCTTTTTATTTCCGCCCTCGTGTAGGGCTCGTAGGAGGGCAGCCTCAGGAGGGATATCTTGACGGATTTCAGTTCACTCGGCCCCCTGTTAAAAACCGAGTAAGCAAGCCTAAAATCGTATGTGGCCTTTTTCTCAAAATCATCTCTGCCCATTGGATTAGACTCCTTCCATTATTGGTATGACTTGGTTTTTGCCACGAATAAACCTTTTCCCGACACACTGGCTGGATGTCTCCTTTCCGGTAATTTTTATTATCCGCTTCCACCCAATAATCTACATGTGTTCCTTATTGCTTTTTGAGGTGTTAGCGTTGGTTGATGAAGCTGCGCTGGAAAACATTCTGAAATCCGTGGCAAAGAACATTTCTGAGGATAACTTGAGGTTCGCTGAGCTTGACCTTAAGACGGCTAAGGGTATGGCTCCCGAGGACCCCAGGGTGTGGTACTACGACGGGGTTGTGAAGGCGAGGAGCGACAGGTACACCGAAGCCCTGGAATCCCTCGACAAGGCCGTGGACCTTGGGATGACCGATGACGCCGACGTCTACTTCTACAAGGGATACTGCCTTTGGAAGCTGAAGAACCCGGACGGCGCGGTCGAAAACTTGGAGAAGGCTCTGAAGCTTGACCCTTCCAAGGAAATGGCATACTACCTAGCTGTCCTAGTCTACGGCCAGAAGGGAAATCTGGACAAGGCGGAGGAGTACACGAACATACTCCTCGAACTAAACCCAGAAAAAAAGGACTACAGAATACTCAAGGATCAGATTCAACAAATGAAATGAGCTGACAAGATAACCCCACCGAGCCTCCGGGCCCCCCTTTTTCTCCGTCTACACCTTGGAGCAGTTACGAATAAACCTTTTCCAAAGACATTTGTTAACACTTTCTTAGAAATTTTTATTTATAATACTCGAATAATATTCTATAC
>JAUQYY010000315.1 GCA_030587505.1 Candidatus Sigynarchaeota archaeon | reverse complement strand
CGTTTGAGTGTTAGCTTGACATCGCGTACTATGCTTTCGTCATCTAGTGCTCTCTTCAACGGTGTTGCGGCTTTTTTGTCGGTGATTCCCCTTTTCGCGTATATGGCGAGTAGTCTGGCTGCGGCTTTTCGGGTGTTTACGTTTTTGTCCCTTAGCAGTTTCACTAGGTTTTTGAGAGCTTTCTCCTCTGTGAGGTTCCTGTTGGCGTATATGATTAGTGTTTCCGCCGCGTTTTCTCTAACGTTCTCGTTCCTGTCTCCGAGGAGGTTGACCAACTGTTGCAAAGCTCTTTCGCTTGTGTACCCCTTCTCGGCGTAGACTCCCAGGGCTATCGCGCTGTTCATTCTCACTCCGACGTCGTGGTCTCCGAGTCCTTCAATCAGCGTGTCTAGTATGTTTGGGTCTATCACTCCCTGTTGCGCGTAGTTAAGGACGGCGTATGAAGCGTTTCTGCGTACACTACCATCCTTATCGCTCAGAAGGCTTACCAGCTTTTCGAACGCGTCTCTGACGAGGAACCTTTCTTCCGCGAAGAAGCCGAGTATCAGGGCTGTGTTGGCCCTAACCTTCTCATGCTTGCTCTCAAGCAGTTGTAGTAGTGTTTCCTTGCTCAGGGCCCTCCTGTCTAGAAGATTTTTCTTGGCGTACTCGGCGAGGGCGAAAGTCGCGTTGGTGAGCACCTCTCCATCCTCCTCCCTCAGCAGTTTTACAAGGTAGCCGGGAGCGTTGGGGTTCACAAGATTGTACTGGGCGTACTTTGCCAGTGCCCAAGCGGCAATGCTCCTGGCGTCCCTTTCGCTGTCGCTCAGGAACTTTACCAGAAATTTCACCGCTTTTTTGTTGAATTCACCCTTGGAAGCGTATCTCGCCGCCTTAAAGAGTGCTTTGCGGCGTACATTCTCCTTCTCGTCCTGAAACTTTACTAGGAGCTTCTCAACTTTTTCGCTTTCGCTGCTCAACTCCATAACCTCTCAAAAATGTTAACGGTCTCCCACTTTCGGATGACAAGTCGGAGTTAACGTCTTATACCCTCCATGTATTCAAAAGCTTTTCGCAAGAATCCGCGCCTCGCGGTGATGAGTGTTTCCACACTTTAAACCTACCTGAGCCAATAAGCGTATCACTTTGTCCGGGTGGTGTTTTGCATTCCAGGGACGGCTAATCGGCGATTTTTCCTTCTCCCTTTGAAAACTCGTAATCCCATCGTGGCAGTCCCTTTGTAACACGTTTCGTTTGCGGTGGGGTTTAGAATGACAGTATGAGGCCGCAGAGTGTGAGGGTTATTGCTATGCTGATTGGGTTTAGTAGATTGTCGTCGACTGGTGGAGTTAGATAGTCGAGAATCACGATAACTATGGCTACGATTAGGGAGGTTAGGGGGTAAAACCCGTTAAAGTAGAAGAGCAGTCCAAGTGTTAGAAAGAAGGCGCTGACTCCTCCTCCTAGGAGTCCCTCGAATGTTTTTATTTTTCCCCGGGCCATGAAGAAGTGTTTTCCCCACCTTTGCCCCACTAGGGATGCTACCGCGTCGGCTGCTCCCGCAACCACCACCGAGGTGACCATCACTGAGAGGGGAAAGAGGAAGATTAGAATTGTCGCAGCCATTATGAAGTAGAAGTACCCCGCAACCCTGTTTTCCTCCTCCGGTTTGATCAGCTTTCTTATGAAAATGTTTAGTGGAAAGTCACTGTCTCTCAGTCTCCAGATCTCGATTATGCTAGCCAGCACTAGCGTGGATATCGAAAGCACAGCTGCGGGCAGCCAGCCCGCCCACATGTAGACAAACGCGAAAACGAAAGCCAACAGGTGGAACATTTTCCTACGCACGTTGAGGCTACCCAACTCGAGGATCACCCTCTTCGCCTATTGAAACGAGCTGAAAATCGAAACAATCATTCTTCACAACCACTCTCCGGTACGCGGAACTGGTGAAATCCTCAGGGCATGCCAAGTTTTTCCCCACCGAGACTTGGATTAGGTTACCCTTACACTCTCTTATAAGTACGTCTTTCCTTCTGCTTGCTGTCTGCTAAAAAATAATGTAAACGGTTGATGCACAGAAAAAGACGTAAGTCGAAAGAGCAGAAATAAACTTTTCTGTACCTTTAAGTTCAAAATAATTAGGGGGGTGTGTAGATTATAGGAGGACGGACGCCGCTATTTTCATGAACGGAACTTGGTCGTGTGCGTTTCCCATTATGAGAAGCTTCCAAGCGTTCCGCACATCTCTGACCTTGATCTTGCCCTCAATCACGCCTTGGAGGGTTTCCTCGTCAGATCTCAGAATCAGCTCGGGGCTTGGGTAGTCGCCCTCCTTAAACTTTACACCCTTCTTTGTGAAAACAAGGTAATAAGCTTCTGAGAAACCTTTGAGGTCACCCACCTGGAACTGGATGATCTTACCGAAGTAGCGGTCGCCAACCCACTCTTTCACGGCGTCCATGGCCTTAGCGTTGATGTCCTTCGCAAGCTTTTCCAGGAACTCTTTTAGAGCCATTACTTACCACTCACCTTCTTAACCCAATCCTCAGCCGCGGCCCTGACCGCGGCCTCAACATTGTCTGCTCCGATGCTACCGTACTCCTTCTCTACGGCTTCAAGGAACTTCTTGTAGAAATCGTACTCCCAGCGTACAACTATCCTTCCCTTCTTGTTTTCAACGAGGCTCACTCCGAGAAAGGCGGACTCTTTGCGGAAGAAGTCGTACTCGATGTCATCCAGCTCTAGGGTAGGATAAGCGATATATTCTGAACCCGGGGCGTAACCCTTATACTTGGGCATATTTTTTCACCTCGCCAATTTTTCTAGCTCCTCGGCGCTGAGGATGATCTGACCCGTGATGTAGGGCCACTGAATCAGGACGATTTTACCGCCCTTCGGAGCTGTTCCGTAGAAAATGTAGCCGCCCTTATTCCTCGAGTACTCCTCCAGGATGAATTTGCACACAGTTTCAAGAGGCATCTCCAGGAGGTCCGAGTGAACCTTAAGGGCGTTAACAACATCCTCGTCCAAATCGACTTCAACCTTCATAGCAACCACCTCTACTCATCGTCCTCTAGGAACGCTTTTCTGATCCAAGGGTTCCCCCATCTTTCCTTGTAGAAAAGCCCCTCCATCGGAATCCTTGAAGGACCAATCATCCTGTTCTCTGCTCTAACACCAATACTGAGGGTTGCCAGCAGGTCCCATGAGCGTGGTATTCCAAGCTTGTCCGCGATTATCTCCTGCCGTCTGGGATCCATGATTGGGAAAGCCTGATAACCGGCGGCGTAGCCCAGGCTGGTTGCCATAATCCACATCGCGTAAATGGCCATACCGACACAGATTGCGCCGAAAAACTTCTGGGGGTAAATCAGGGGTGCATCGTGGAACGACTCCGAACCGCAGCCAATAATCACCACGTCCGCGTTTCTGGGATAGTCAAACAGGCTGCCGTCACGCATCTCCGTAAAAGTCCAGGGACGACGCTCGGGGGGCACGTACCATATTCGGCCCTGCGTCAACTCTGCAGGGTACGTTCCGAACGTTTCCTTCGCGGCTTCCCTCGCGAGGTCCGCTATCAGATTCTTCATCTCTTGGTCGTCGCGCACCACAACGAACCTGTACATCTGCATGTTTTCGGGGCTGGGCGTGTATCTGGCCGCGTCGAGTATTCTCTCCAAGTCTTCGTCGGGGACGCGTTCGCCTGTGTATCTTCTCATAGATCTTCGAACCCGAATGGCATCCTCTAATCTCTCAACCCGATAAGGGCTTGGCTTACCATACTTTCTCTCAGTCAAGATTCTTCACCCCTTTTCTAAGGCTTAACTTTGACGGTTTTCCGATTGAAACTCCTTACTAATAAGGTTAACTAAAAGTAATTATGTAATATAAACTATTGAGCCCCTCACTCATCTTCCACGAACTTATCCTCACCGACGCTCCTAGTGATCCTCAAAAGGGATAAAGTCCTGGAAAAAGGAGAATTCTAACAAGCGCCCGCCTCATCTGACTTTGATTTTAATAATCGATTTATTTGTATTCGTATAAAAAAGGAGAAAGGTGGGTACTAATGAATTCTCTCGGCTTCCACCCGTGTTATGGCTTCTTTTCCGGTTTTCTCCGGGATTTCCTCTCTAACCCTAACCAGTGTTATCGCGTCGTGGGGACACTTGTGGGCGCATATTCCGCACCCGATGCACCTCTCCTCGATGACCATTATCATATCGTCTTTAAGGTCTTCGCTGTGGGGGTGGTGATGGAAGAGCGCCTGGAACGGGCACCACTTGATGCAGGTTTCACAGAGGCGGCAGGCGTCCCTGTCTATCTGAGGCATGAAGTTTGACTTCGTTAACGCTCTCGGATTGTTGAGTTCGGAGAGCCCTCTAAGGAATATGCAGCAGCAGGTACAGCAGTTGCAGATGAAGCTGGGTCTCTCCTGCTGGTTGTTTATGGTGTGAACCAGACCCGCGTCCTCAGCCTTTTTTAGGATTTCGAGTGCCTCCTCCTTTGTGACCCTTCTGCCGTTACGATGTTTAATCATGTATTCTGCGTAGCGGTCGAAGCTGAAGCAAACCTCTAGTGGCTTGTCACACTTGTTTACCGACAGCCTGCAGGCGCAGGGGTTTACTGCTATGCTTCGCGCCTCCTCGATGTACTTGCTCACCTTTTCGAAGGGAAGAATTTCTGTTTGAACGTCCAGTTTCTCTTCCACGGGGATAACTCTCATAAGGGGATAGTTTGAGGCTCCAAGCTCCATCCCCCAGTGGGGGTACATCTTCTCGTGGAGTTTTGCAAACTCCCTCTTCTCGTCCGTCATCACTCCGTCATTCATGTGAAGTTCAAAGATTCCGGCAACGTAGGGCAGCATGGTGTAGTACGTCTTTCCGTCCCTGCTGCTTGTGAACTCGAAGATAGCTCCCTTATCCACAAGCCTCTCCAGGATCTGCCTAACCTTCTCGGTGCTCATTCCCACCCT
>JAUQYY010000306.1 GCA_030587505.1 Candidatus Sigynarchaeota archaeon | reverse complement strand
GTACCCTCTCTGCCTCAGCAGGCGGCGGAGGTACTCGGTGAGGTCTCTTCCCGCCAAGTCAATTCTTGTGATTGCGTGGGTGAGTGCGAATCCCTCGTAGATAGGCACGATGTGGGTTACACCGTCGCCTGAGTCTATTACTAGACCAGTTGTTCTTCCGGAAGCGTATAGTGAGAGCACGGCCTGCATGGAGACGTACATTGCTGGGACGTTGAAGGTTTCGAACATGATTTCAGCCATTTTCTCTCGGTTTTTACGCGGGTTTAGTGGGGCTTCGGTGAGAAGCACAGGATGCTCGGCAGGGTCAACCCTTAGATCGTTAAAGAAGGTGTAGTGCCATATCTTTTCCATAGCATCCCAGTCTGTTACAGTACCATGCTCGACAGGGTAAACTAGTTTTAGTACGCCTCTTAGGTTTAATGCTTCTTCTCCTATGTAGTATTCTCGTGTGTAGTGTTCTACGTCCGTCATGATTGATGTGTATTTTGGGTAGCCTATGCATGTGGGCCACACTGATCTTGGTTGGTCTTCTCCTGCGTATCCGTTTTTGGTTAGTCCGGTTCCGTTGTCTAGGACTAGGGGTTTTGCTGCTACGAGTTCTTCTTCGGGTGGTCCTATTGCCATTTTTTCTTACCTCTCTTTCTTACCTCTCTTATTTTTTGTTGATTTTTGTGAGTTTTGTTTTGGAATTTTTCTATTTTTTCAGATTGTTCTTTGTGTTGGGGGTTGGGGGGTGGTTTTTGTGTTGGGTGTGTTTATTGTTTGTTAAAATTAACTCTTTCTTTGTTTATATTATTGCTTTTTGGTCTTTTAAATGTTTTTTTTAGTTAATCTTTATCGTCGATATCATCTATAGAGTTGATATTACTTTTTCAGATTGGTTTCTAGATTAAACTAAAAGTTTGAGAAAGAAGAGGGGAGAAAGATTATGAAAACATTGTACACACAGTTCGGGGCAAAGGAATAAAAGGTTAGGAACCAAACATTTCTGGGTTAGATTTATTATTTTGTTTGGGGAATTTTATTTTGAAAACATTTGTTTATGTTTGTAGGCTAACATAATTACCGCACCGTGACGTCATCAAAATTAGCGGTGCGATGGTTGGCGGGTTGGCTTAAGATTTATTCTGAGCACTAGTTGGGTGGTTTTCGGAAATTAGTGCTTGGCGCCATTTATGAATCGTTGTTGGGTGTGTTGAATTTGAACGATATGTCGAAGATTATTGAGCGGGCTATTGGTGGAGTCGAAGCTCGCCGCATCATTTTGAAGGAGTTGCTGGAGGGGCCCAAAACAGGATACGAGCTTAGAGACGCCCTAGCGAAGGAGTTAGGGGTTAGCGTAGAGGATATTAGCGATGCGAAACTGTACTTCAATTTGCAAGCCTTGGAAAACAGTGGCCTTATAAATAGATACAGAGAGTGGAAGAGCAAATATGCGGAGATTGTTCCAACTATGGTGCAGGCAGTCCGCAGATATTTGAACGTAAGTGCGCCTGTTCTATGTCTGAGCAGTCTGGATAGTGAACCACTTTTGGTGAGGGAGATAGGACGACGGTTGAGGGAGCAGGCGGGAATTAACCCGGATGGCTACGTTTTCATCGCGGAAAACGAGATGCGGACTAGAGTTGGGGGGAAACCAGATAACGCGGAGATTATTTGGGTTCCGGAGTATGCTATGCATGACTTCAAGAGAATGTACGAGGTGGCAAAGAACATTGTAGAGAGGGAAATCAGAAGAAAAGAGATAATCCTAGATGTTACCGATGGTACACGTATTAGTGCTGTAGCCCTGCAGCAGTTGGCTTGGGAGTACGGTCTGCGGGTTTTTTATCTTAAGGGTAAAAAAGATGAAGCTCGAAAAGTCATCTGGATCCGTTCATAAAAAGTCTGTTTTACTAGTCTATCTAATGCTTTTCTTTGATATCCAAAGTTAGTTGCCTTTCCCGCATAAGAAGACCACTCATTAGGGAACAGGAAACAAGCATCATTTTTAGAGGCGGATAACAAATCCACAGCCAACTCTTTAACGCTTTTTTGGAGGTCGTCTACCGCTACTTTTGGAAAGCCCTGTCTCTGTAGATTGGAACCGTGGTGGTGATGTTTAGTTGGCTGCAGTACTCTACATCCTTTTTGTATCCTATCTGTATCAGATATTGCGCGTTTGGGGTTTCGAAGATTTTTTGGGGGATGTTTTTGGGTAATGGTTTATTTTGGATGTAGCTTTTTATTGTTTGGGCGGTAATGTAGTCTTCGTACGCGAAGTGATTTAGTCTTCCAACGTGTATTATTGTAATCGGTTTACTTGTATTCTTGGCGATTTTTTTTGCCATTTGAGCTGCGGATTTGGCGTTAATTAAGCATCCTATGAGGAGATTAGAGGTATTTTGTGCGCTCTCCGCCACTCTTGTAAGGTTGGTTGTGGTGAGTATGATAACCTTTCCTTTTACTTTTTGAGGTGTGTACTCAAGGGGGCTATTTCCAAGGTGAAAACCGTTGATTCTGATTCCGAATCTTTCTCCGGCGAGAAGAGCTTTTTCCCCGAATTGTTGAGCCAATTTTTTTGCTTCTTCTATTCCCGCGGTTGTTATTATTTTTTTGGCGCCATTATCCAGCGCGGTGGTGATTGTGGTGCTTGCCCTCAGGGTATCCACTAGCATTAGGATATGGTTTTTCTGCGCGGCCTTCAGAGCTCCTTGAGCTCCAAAGGATAGATTAACCCTGATTCCGGCATCTCGAGGATTTTGACTTCGTTTTCTTTCTTTGTTGGAAGACATTCTTTTTTCACTTAGTCTTTGCCTAGGAATTTGATCATCGTGTCGCCTCTTAATCCTAGGCGGAGCGTTTCCAGAGGGATTACCTCAGTGGGTTTGATGTTTCCGAGATTGGTATTAGGCCCGAATCGCATAATGAGCCATACCTGCTGGGATTTTAGGGGAGCTTCCCAGATTATTTTTTTGTAATTCACTTGCTTAGCTATTTTTTCTACGAACGGTTCTTTCACTTTACCCATTTCGTCATAGGGTCCTATTCCCATTCCACTCTCTCTAGCTTCGATAGTTACATAGTCTGCCCCCGATTCTAGGTCATGCTGAATTTGTTTGATACGTTCGGTTATTTTGAGCTGAGCATCTTCCCTTTTGTCCTTTCTACCCACTTCGGTGATTACGGTTTGGAATCCTAGATTTCTAGCCTTTTTCACTAGATTTGATTTTTCCTCAGGGGGGATATTGGCAATGCCGGCAGAGATTTCTATAGCAGTGAATCCTACGGTTTTAAGGGTTTCCATAAATTCTTCGAGTTTCCCAGTTATCCTAGCGGCTTCAAGGGCCGACCCCCCACTCAAGGTTTTAACATCATAATCGTGGTAAAGTTTTAGTTTCTTTTTAATTAGGTTTTTAGACTGTATAAGCCAAGTTGCCCATCCAAGCTTACAGTAATCAATGTAGTTTGCGGCGGTTTCAAGTAGGTCTTGTGTTGCGTTTATTCCCAACCCAGTGTCTATGACAACAGTTATTCCCTCGTTTCGGGGTTTTTCTGTTCTCTTTACCGGGGAAATTTTAAAGATTTGGTCAACGTGTTTTGTCAACCTTTCCACCTGCGGTTTTATTATCATTTTGAACCCTTTGACTTTAGTTCCGCGTCCTTTTTTAAGATTACTCATTCAAAACTAGTGGTAGTAAAGTAGGATGTTTTTATGGCAGTTTTGGTTAGTATAGCAGTTGAGGATTTTCTTCCAAGAGTTGGTTAATAGTTATGTCTTTTGACACGGGGCCGATTCTCTGGAAGCGATAGTGTTTTCTTTCTCTTTCCACACCAGTGTATCCAATTATTACAACATCACCCGAGTCGAATTGATCTGCGAGTTCTACTGCTGCTTGAATAGCTATGGCGGTGGGGGGCATGATTTGGGTTTCAAAGAGATTATCTGAAGCCTCGTAGAGTTCGCGGGATTTTTTTTCGCTTACCTTATGAAATATTCCTTGTGTTTCTTTTACTACATACTTGACATAGGGGTAGCAGTGTTTGGGATATTCGTTTTCGATGGTTTTTGCCCATGTTGTAGAAGTTATTCTCTGTGTTACTCTTTCCTGATTTATTTGCGCTGGATCCACTATCGAAGCGCATCCCTCGGGTTGTGCGCATATCAAGTGTATGTACTCTCTGAGAAAGCCGTATTCTTTAAGGCGGTCAACCGCTTGGTACCAAGCGAGCAATCCGTTTCCGCTACCTGTCGGGTGAAGGTACCAAACCTTTCCAGAGTTCATAAGGGTTCTTGCCTGTTTTCCGTATCTTTCGTAAAGCTGGAAGTACACTTCATAAGCCATGGTTTCCAGTCCAGCTATTTGGTTTGGATTCGCGAATCCTCCATCAAGGATGTATGGCGATTCTTCTGCCATCTTAATGGAGAGGGAGGTAGCATCAACGTAGCGTCCATTCACTAGTATGATATGAGTTCTCTCGGTTTCGTCGTCGAAGTTAACTACGTTCTCCTGATCTGTAGGTATGAAGATTGCCAATTTTTTGTAGGCTTTTTGGTTATATAATCCGTAGGATGTTGCGGTGTTTCCCGTACTTGAGAGTGTGATGTTTTGTATATTTCTTTCTTTGTAAACCGAGAGAGCTACCGAAGCGCTTCTGTCCTTTATGGTTCCGGTTGGGTTAGTGCTTTCGTCCTTTACGAGAAAATCAACATCCTCACGTCCCACAAGTCTCGCAATCGCTTTGTCTTCGTAGAGGCTGGTTCTTCCTTCACCCAGATAAATCATATTCGACGCAGGCTTGAGCACGGGAAGCAGCTTTTGAAAAAGCCAAATTCCGGGAAGGGCGCTCTCGGTCAAATCACTGAGTTTTCGGGGGCGTAGGTTAGGATAATGGTACTGGAGTATTCCTCCGCATTCATCACAGGATGTCTTATGCCCCAGCGCGGGTGAGAGGGCGCCACATTCAAAACACTCGTACAGGATACTTCGCAGAACTATCAACTCCCTTATGTGGTTCCTTGAGCTTTAACTTTTTGACCTTAAAAAGGATATCCTTTCGACAGGTTCACTCAGTAGGAATTCTCCCTTCTCTATCCTTCTCTTTAAATCTATTGCCAATTTTCTAGCTCCCAGCCTGTCAGACTGGCGGAGCGTGATCGGAATCTCCTTCCCATTTATGGGGATTTTACCCGTTTTCGCAGTGAACGCGTTCTGCTTACAAGTATGAACGCAAAACGTGCAGTTGAAGCAGAGAGTACGATCTATTCCCCTCTTCAAGGAGAAGGCACCTGTTGGACAAAGGGATTCAACCGGACAAATCTCCAGATTGCAGCTCTTCTCTCCTGTAGGGGTCACACATTTATTCCTGTGATATTTTACAACCAGGTCATTCCCCTGCCACGCATCAGAATATTTTGAATAGGTTATGATTTCACGGTTATGAACATCCATTACGGGGAGGGAAAATTTTTCATCTGTAACCATAGTTGCTTCTAGTACTGCCTGACTGGTAATCGGTATCGGAATCGCGCATGAAACTATAACCTCGGGGCCTTGAGAGGTTTTAAACCCACCCATGTACGCTGGTTTCATATCAAACATATCTGCCGCAATCATAAGATTAGGATTATCGGGTTTGCTGCGAGTACCGCGGCCCAAAACGTATCCCTCCGCTCCATTTATTAGTAGTTTTGTCCCTATCCCTATCGTCGCCAGGTTAGGATCCTTAGCTATAGGATTTAATTCCCCGCAGCCACACACTGTTGCTTCAAGATACGGCCCTCTCATTCCTGCTACACTGAAAATGGTTTTAACAGTTTCTTTTCGCGGATTTATAAATGCAGCATAGTTTTTGCATACGCTGCGAGTGGTTATCATTCGAGCGAAAAGCATCTCGTCTAAGGTTGAGGTTGTTGTGAGCCTTTTACCATCGGTGGTTTCCACTTCCACTTCTATTTGTTTCCTCTCCACCATCTCTCTGAACAGGTGGCCTCCACCATAATTGGGATAGGTTATGCTGTGGGCTGTACCATACAGAATTGCATCCACCAATCCCAGCCGCTCATTTGGACATGGTCCAGGATAAGCGGGGATTCCGTTAAGCCATAGAGCCTTCGCTCTGTGGAAAGCCCCTCTCTCAGCGACAGGGATAGTAAAGACCGCCAAGGTGCCGCTCATCAGAGCCTTCGTTGCAGAGGTTACCACATCAACATCGTCTACGGTTAAGCGCTCCCCGCCGCGAACGAGATTACAGAGCTCCTCCGCGGTCATTACGACAGCTTCACCCTTTTCAATCTTTTTATTAATTATTTGAATTTCCTTTTGTCTCATAGGGAGAGCTCAGCTCCGTAGTGGTTTTTAGCAACTTTTCCGCATCTTTGTTGAAATCATTATTCGCAAGGATGTACCATGGATTCACGCTACGTGAGTTCTTACTGCTTTTAGAAATCTATTCTTTATTTCTTCGGGGGGGATATCTATTACAGGTACGTTAGCGTTTTGTTTCTCGACTTTTACAATAATTACCGTTAAGTCTTTTTCGGATTCTCGGTAAGCTGCCCTTAGATTTTGAGGTGAATCCACAACTAGGACATTTTCAATTCCCGCAGCAACCGCTAGTGCCGCTAAATCTGTTTTACCTCCGGTATAGCTCGGTTGCCCTCCTGTTGATCCATAGGCCTCGTTATCAAAAATAATTAATGTCAAATTTCTGGGGGACTGGTTTGCTATTGTTACTAGAGAGCCCAGATTCATTAGAATTGAGCCGTCTCCATCCATGACTACAACACGCTTCGTAGTACACAAGGAGAGACCTAACCCTATGGAGGACGCTAAACCCATCGAGCCTAGCATGTAAAAGTTTTCGGGTCTATCCTTCACGCTGTAAAGTTCTCTAGAGGGAAAACCGAGATTGCATACCACTAACTCGTGTTTAAGTTCTTTGGTTATGATTCTAATCGCTTCTATTCTTTTCATTTTTCATCAGTTCCATCTTTATCAAGACTGCTGCTGGAGTTAGATGTGTGTGGAACCATTTTTTTGCTTTTTGGAAAGCTTTAGGTATCTGCTTAGCACTCTTCGGTGTGTAGTGAGGAATGCCTATAGCGTTGAGCAGGTGAGGCGTAGCCATTCCCATGGGTATTTGCGCAGGGATACGTTCCCCCTTTCCACCACGCTGAGCTATGAGGAGCAGAAGAGGGATTTTGAAAACCATGTTGAGAGAAGCGAGAGCGTTAATGGAGTTGCCTAGGCCGCTGTTCTGTATGATTAAAGCAGGTGTTTTACCCCCGAGGTACGCTCCCGCAGCCACTCCTACTCCCTCCTCCTCGCGAGTTACAGGAATGTGCACTATTTCAGTTGCGGTTTCCAACATGCGCAGGAGATTTCTGAAAAGGCTACTAGGCACTGAAACGGCGAAATTAACACCAAACCGGATGAGTTCGCCAAAAAGAATTTTAGAAAGCATAGGATGCCACCCCTTTATGAAAGCTAATCAAATAACGGGAGATGTTAGAAATTTTTCTGGTTTACTCTTTAGCTAGAATTTTCGGTTTATTATTTTTTGCTTCAAAAAGCAGTTTTACGGTTTAACCATTCAAAAACTTGTAAGGATAACAAGCCCTTTTCCAATCGCCTCAAACCGATTCACGCAGTATTCTTTCTACGCAGGTCTCTGACGGCTATTGCCACACGGTACAGTGCGGTTAAGTTCGCGAGTATACCCGCAAGGATAAGGCCATACATTGGAAATTCGCCGTCTACTAGGTATAGAATTGAGGACAGGGAAATTATGAGAAGCCTTTCGGACCTGGCAGCTATTCCGCGATCCAGGTCTAGACCGTAAGATTCACCCTTTGACCTTACGTAGCTTACCATTAGGAATCCTGCAACAGAAATTACCACCCAAAGGTTAAATGGGAGCAAAAAGTAGAAGCTTGAAGCATCATCCCAAAAGAGAAAACCAAGGAGTACAACGACATCTGAGTATCTATCAGTCAGAGAGTCTAGAAAACCACCCTTGGAGGAGGCGGAGCCAGTAATCTTAGCCAAGGCGCCGTCCACTCCGTCCAATAGACCCGAAGAAAATACCAAAACCCCGTAGAGAACGGGAAAACCAAGTGAAAGTGTAAAGAATGCAGACACGGATAGAATCAATGCGAGTATTGTGACTTGATTTGGAGTAAAACCTATTTTTGCAAACGCCCGAGCCAGTCTGAGAACTAGGGGTCCAAAGATACGCCTGATCCTATATCTGGAGGGCAACGGTTCACTCACACCTTAACGCTTTGAAGCATCATGTTGTTATACAATACTGCGTTTGAGATGTGATCGTTTTCCTCAATGACAGCTTCTCCGAACACCAGGGAGTTCTGAATCGTGGTACCAGAAGGAATCTCACAATCACCCGTAATAGATACAAAAGGACCTACCCTGCTTTTTGGCCCGATTTGACAGTTTGGTCCAATTATAGCTGGACCATGAATAAGAGAGGTTCTATCCAGAGTAACATTCAATTTACTCTTTAGAGGCCCCATCAACTGGTTGGGATGTTTGATATAAAAATTATTTTGAGGGACTAGTCCACTTCTAAGTGCAAAGGCATTAGCGTGAATTACATCTGAAAGGGTGTCTATATCGAACCAAAAGTTTTCGGAAACATCAACGAAGCAAACTAGATGGCCACAGCGAATAAACAAGTTTAACGCGTCTAGAAGGACATTCGACCCGTTTTCTAGTGTCCTGTAAATATATTTGAAAATCGTGGTGTTACATAAGAGGAGACTCACACATAGGTGGGGCTCCCCACCTTTGAGAATTGGTTCGCAGAAACCGGAGACTCTGCCATATTTTATGCTGGTGGGGCATGTGTACACTATGGTTCCAGACCTCGAGTGTGAGGAGGTGTCCACAGCTATCGTTATTCCCTTTTTTGAATGTTTTTTCTTTACTGTTCGAATTGCTAGCGGGTCTATTATAAAATCAGCGGGACTAACGAAAAAATAATTTGTAGAAATTTCAGTCTCGGCTGCGAGTAGGGAGTGTATGGGGCCTAGCTCATAGTTTCGTGAGTGTGTGTATCTTATGGATATGCCTTGTTCTGATCCGTCTCCTAGATGTTTCCTTATCTGGTTTCCTAAGTGTCCTGTCACAATTATGAAATTGGATACACCCGCCTTTTTGTACGCTAGGAGCAGGTGCTCAATTATTGAACGATTGGCTATTGGAATAAGTGGTTTGGGGACAAATCGGGAGATTGCGCCCATTCTTTCGCCTTTGCCTGCAGCCAGTATTACGGCTTCCAACTCGACAGACCTCGAAAAGGTTAATAAAAGGATCTGAGTTTCGTTAGTGAGAAGTAGCTTATTACAGTTTCCTTTTGAAATAATTAACAAGCGGAGACGAGCACCAGATTGAGAATAGTTAAGATAAGTCCAGAAAAACCGAATATGAGATTAATCAGGGAAGCAGGGAACTTACTTAGAGAGGGTAAATTGGTAGCGTACCCAACAGATACGGTCTACGGCTTGGGTGCCGACCCTTTTAACACAAGCGCGGTTGAGAACTTGTTGAAAACAAAGAAGAGAAGCAAAGAATTAGGGTTGCCGATACTTGTACCGGACAAAAACGTTGCAAGAAGAACAGCGGAATTTACACCAGAAGCCGAGTTACTTTCAAAGAAATTTTGGCCGGGTGCGTTAACGCTAGTTCTGAAACCCCGTATCGAAATACCGCGTATCGTCACAGGGAATAGGGACAGCATAGCTATTAGGGTTCCAGCACACAAAGTCCCACAACTATTAGCCAAGCACATCGGTGGAACCTTAATTGGAACAAGTGCCAACATTTCGGGTAAGCCTCCAGCATTAAACGCGCATCAAGTTCAAGCCCAAATCGGAAGCGAGGTAGATATGATACTTGACGGTGGAGAAGTGTTGAGCAAAAAGCCTTCCACGATAATTGACCTAACCGAGAAGCCACCAGTTATTCTTCGGGAAGGATGCATCAGTCGTCAATCGATCAAAAGAGTCTTAAAAAATCGAGTAAAAGAATAATATGTTTATACGAGAATTATCTGAAGCTATGTCGCAGAATTTACCTTTGTAAAACGAGTAATGAGGATCGTTCAATACAATATTTTGTTAGGGTGTCAATGCAAGAAGTCCATTCTTCTGAACCACACATTGTATGTAGTTCCGTTTCGGTGATTCGGAAGAAGCTACGAATTTTATCGAATTTAGCTCTGCTACTAATTGTCAAAATAGCGTCATTCTCCTCACCCTTAGTGATTAACAGAATTTTTTTGTGGACCTCGCGAAGAACATTCATGGTGTTTCCTATCAGGATCACTCCAATGTTTCGGGTATCCGGCTTTATTC
>JAUQYY010000285.1 GCA_030587505.1 Candidatus Sigynarchaeota archaeon | reverse complement strand
AGTGCCGAGGCCAGCATCTTAACAAAGGGCACCCTCATTCTTATTTTTCCATTCTTTATGGCTACCGCCTCCATAACTTCGGGTACCCCGTGGCCCTTAGCCTCTTTGGCGAATCTCGTGACAAGGATGCCCGCCAGAAGACCTCCGAGGGTTGGCATCAGGATTACGAACGGCCAGCCCAGGTAGTCGGGTATGGCTGTGAACCAGTCCTCAAAAGTCTCGGTTAAAAACCTGAAGGCAACCGCACTCATTCCACCGACGATTCCGATTAGACCAGCAAGCAAGACGACAAGGATTCGAACTCTAACGAGTTCGCGTAAGAATTTTTTTAAGTATTCTCTCCACTCGGACATGCTCTTTGAGAGAAGTTCTTTGAAGCTTAGTTCAATCCGCATTTTTGAACACCGAACTGTACAAAGGTATGATGTTTGGTCTGCGGTTGTATGTTGTGTTTTTGAATCTTTTTGGGATGAGTCGTATTTTGTGGTTCTTTTGTTCTTACTAATCTTGATTTTTAATTTATAAGTCTTTCTCCTTTTCATTTTATTTTTCCAATTATTAATAATATAATATAATAATTCTATCATCAGAAGTAAGATTAATATATTTATTCAATTATACGTTTCAATCCAATTAAAACATACCAAAAGAGAGTTCTCAACCTTCAAACCATTCACAAACAAACATTACTAACAAACGTCCCGAAAAACACATACATCCGCCTTGATCACATAACCAACTGTGACTATGGATCAAGATTAAAACCAAAATCCACCTACTCAACCCGCGTGAAAACGGTAAACGTTTCAAAGAGGTTGTAAAAATCGCACTGCGCATTCCTCCAATAAAAGATAGAAGGTTTGGCACCTCCCAGGAATACTGAGATCAATCTCCATCTCACTGCTCTAAGGTTTTTCAACGGTTAAACAACCATCCAAAGACACCCTCCTCTATTTCTTCGGTTTTACTCCTTGTAGCTATAATTTCTGAAATATTTCAGAAGAATGAATTATAAGAAGAAGAGGTATAATAGTTAATATTTAAAGGGATACTTACTAGGTTGCTTATAGGTAGGGATGATTGTCTTGCCAGATAAATGGCGGTTGTTATGGGCTCCTGGACTTGATGGTCCAGATATCGTTGCTTACGCTATGACAGCAATAGAGGGAAAGCTGCTCGGAATCAGTCCAAACACTTTTCTCCTTTCTGGCTTCTCGAAGTACTCCATCAGCATAGGAAGATACCAGGATTTGGACCTAGCTATCGACTACGCTAGGGCGGAGGAAAAGGATATCGATGTTGTGCGGAGGCCGATCGGGGGAGGTGTAATTCTCATTGATCCGGTGGGTAGCAGAGGCTTGGGTCTTACTGTGGACAGGGACTTTTTCCCCAGGCTCGACGAAGCTTTCAGAAAGGTGGGGAAGGCCATCACGGAGGGTTACAAAAGGTTGGGAGTTAGGGACGTCTGGTACAGGTACGCGGGGGACGTTATGGTGGGCAACCGGAAAATAACCGGGTTCGGCTTTACCGAGAGGGAGAACATTGTGGTTATGCAGTGCATAATCTCCCTGAGGGATCTCAACTTCAAGTACTTTGAGGATGTTGTGCAGCTGCACCCTGAGAAGTTTAGGGACAAGAGAATAAAGGAACTATCGGAAATCATTACCAGTGTGGAGGCTGAAACAGGTAGGCTCCCCAGCGATGAAGAGTTTAAGAGGGCGTTCACCGAAGCCTTCCAGGAGGTGTTGGGTGTGGAGTTCGAGGAGGGAGGATTACTCGATGCAGAGAGGGAGATATACCAGAAGTGGCGCGACTACGCTACCTCGCCAGAGAACAAGTTCGCCTTCTCGAGTATGGCGAGGTTTCCCAACCTGAGAGAGTTGAGGGAGAAGGGTTACAAGTTCGTGTTCGCCAAGAACAAGAGGGACAGAGAAGTCGTTGTGCACATCCTAATAAATCCCGAGGGAAAAATTGAGGACGTTATGTTCTCCGGCGACTTCTACTGCAGGCCCGAAAGCTACCTCAAGGATCTTGAAAGCTCTCTTAGGGGAGTAGACCCAACAGACGAGGAGGCCGTCTACTCAAGGGTCATGGACATATTCCTTCGCCCCGACTGGGAGATACCCATGGTGGAGCCAGAGGACTTCGTGAAGCCCATTATCGAAGCAGCGAGGAGAGTTTAGCGAAAAATTAATATTCCGTCGACGCTTGGAAGTGTAGGAAAGAGGTACAAACCAACTTGAGGTTTGTCCGAGGGACGGGTCTTGAGCTGGGATCCCACTTTCAGAGAGGTTCAAAGGTTTCGGCAACCCTAGCTCTGGGCTCTTCTCTTCTTCGACTCCGCGCTAATAGCCACAATTTTTTGAGTGGCGTGTACACTCAACTCGTGCTGGGCCAGCCTTGGGGAGACAATCCGATGTCAAACGAAACTCTCCTTGTTATGGGTGGTGTTCTAATCTTTACGTCGGTGGCTCTCCCCCTCCTCTTCTACTGCCTGAAGCATGTGGTTGAGGTGAGGAGTGACGGCGTGCACATTCGCTTCTTTCCCTTCGTAAGAAGGAGGATTCCGTTTGAAGAAGTGAAGGCTTTCACGCCTCGGGTTTACAACCCCCTATTAGAGTACGGGGGTTGGGGCATAAGATGGTCGCCAAAAAGGGGCTGGGCATACAACGTTTCCGGAAACAGGGGAGTCCTACTCGAACTCGTAAAAGGTAAGAGGCTCATGATCGGCTCACAGCATCCCGAGACACTGGCCGAAGCGATAAGAGTGGGAATGAGAATGCACCGCAAGATAGACTAGAGACATTCAAATCCAAGTAAAAAATGCTGGTGCTCTTGGTGAGGCTTTTTTCGAGGCTAGGATTTCTTAAGTGTAGGATGTGTTTATGGGTGTGTTTCTCGTGCTTGGGGGTTCTGGTTGCTTGAGGGTTTATATTTCCTTTTCTTCGCGGAGTTCTTCATCTATTCTCGCGATTTTTTGAAGTTTCTTCTTTATCTCTCCGCTTCCGTATTTCATTATCAGTTGTATTTCGTGCACTTGGAGAATGTCTGTTCTTGTTATTATACCAATACAACATACTTTTGGTTCGTCGGGGTCCACCACGATTAGTCTGTCTGTTTTGTGTTGAAGCATTTTGTCCAGGGCTTGGTGGAGGGTTTCTTCCGGAAGGGCTGTTACTATGTTTCTGTTAACCACTTCCTCCACTTTTCTTGTTTCGTGTCTTTCCGCTATCTCTCTTTCTACGGTGTCTGCATCTATTATTCCTATTAGGTTGTTGTTTTTGTCTAGGACGGGGTAACCATGGTAGTGGTACTTCTCTATCATCTCGAACACTTGGAAGATTTCCATGTCCGAGTAAACCACAACAGGCTTGGACATGACGTCGCCGACTCTCACGCGGTCAAGTATCTCTGCTCGTCTCTCTTCCGCTATGTCAATACCCTTCTCCAGTAGGGTCTGTGTGTAGAGGTCTCCCCTCATAATAAAGCGGCTCGTAAAGTACGCGGTTATACACGCAATCATGAGTGGTAGAACCATTCTATAATCCTGGGTGATCTCGGTAACCAGCACTATGCCGGTCAATGGGGCTCTGGCCGCTGAGGCTACGAGTGCGGCCATGCCAACCACCGCGTAGGCTAATGGTTCAAAGGTGAAGGCTGGTGAGATGTAATGTGCGATTGGGCCAATCAGCTTTCCGAAGAAGGGTAGCAACGGCGTGAGGGGGCCAAAGGTGTTCCCATACAACAGCCACTGTATCGCGACCCCGTAGGCTCCCCCGAACATTGCTCCTATGAACATCGTTGGGGCGAAAGCGCCACCGCTCCCACCGCTTCCTAGCGTTATCGATGTGCCTAAAATTTTTAGTAAACCGAGAATGATGAAGAAGCTCACGGTTATGGGAATGAGGACTATCCTGTCTATTACTTCGTAGCCTCCTCCGATTATCTGCGGGAAGAAGCAAATTATGAATCCTACCATCAGCCCTCCTATTCCGGGTTTCAGGTACTTTGAAACTCTTAGGCGTTTGAAGAGTTTGGATATGAAGTGGAATATTTTTATCCAAAAGATGCTCAGCAGGCCGAAGGCTAAACCCAGGGCGAAGAACAGGAAGTACTCGTAGGGGTTCAACACGATGAAAGGTCGGAGCTTGAGTAGAGGTTCTGCCCCGAGGACTTCCTGAGCAATGGCACTTGAGACAAACGAAGAGAAGACCACCGGAACAATTACTATTGCCTCCATCCCTCCGTAAACTATTTCCAGCCCGAATAAAACCCCGCCTAGGGGCGCCTTGAATATCGCGCTTATCCCCGCCGCTGCTCCACACACCACCAGAAGTTTAACCCCTGTTTCGTCGAGCTTGAATAGTCTTCCAACCACGGAGCCGCAGCCTCCGCCGATCTGTACGATTGGCCCCTCGTCTCCCGCGCTTCCCCCAGAGCCGATGGTGATTGCCGAAGTGATCATCTTCACTATGGGCACTCGGGCGCGTATTCTTCCTCCAGCTCTTACTATGGATTCCATGACCTCAGAGACTCCGTGCCCCTCACTCTCGGGGGCGAGTTTGTACGTGATAACCGCAACCATGAGACCGCCTAGGGCGGGCATTACGACTATTATCGGCTGCCAGATGCTTGTTGGGTAGGTGAGAAAGAGGTCGGTGAAGAAGTCAATCAGGAATAGGAAGGCGGCGGCTGCTATACCGACGAGCACGCCGACGATTATCGATGCGCCAATGAGTTTCAGGTGTCTTATGGTTAGAAGTCTAGAGCCGAAGTCCCCGAGCATATCCCTAAAACTGTTTTTGAAGTGAGTACCAATCAACTCTGCGACCTTAAGTCTTTGACGCTGCTGTTTATGATTTTCCGCTCCGTTCCTTTCTCCTTCATCGGCTTTAGAACTCATAAACCTCACCGTTAGGAACCTGTGAGAAGGTATGAGAAGTTTTGAAGCTTGCGAGTCCATGTATCTCGGAGCTATTACAATCGCAAGTATTTTCATCGGTGCCTGGAAGCTTCCGACCATGCAACCCGATAGGCTTCCGCCTCCCTTTTAGAACTGTAGTCAGACGCCGCTCTTCTTTTTTAAATCCCTAAGGGATTTTTTCAATTTTTATATTTTTAGAGTGTGTTCTAAATGGTGAGAAATCATTTTTAAACCTTATCACATTTCAAGAACTCCGTCTACATCTGATATTTTTCACCCTTCCTTTACCGAAAGTGTAGGCGCTAGGTAGATAAATGCTTCAAGAAACTGGGAATCTCCAAGCACAGAATCGCCGATAAATTTTTGTAATCCTCGGAATTTTGGGATGGATATTCTCTTCCCGGGCATTGGAGCGGTTTCAGAAGGTGCACAAAGTTTTTAAAACAAGATGGAGCGAGAGTAGTAGAATGTCTCTGCGGG
>JAUQYY010000281.1 GCA_030587505.1 Candidatus Sigynarchaeota archaeon | reverse complement strand
AGATTAAGAGAGCGGGTTACGACGTTAAAAAGGACAAGGTGCGCCTGAAAATCGCTGGGATGCACTGCGCCACCTGTGTACAGACCGTTGAGAAGTCGCTGCTCAGGGTGGAGGGAGTTCTCTCAGCCGAGGTCAGCCTGGGCACCGAGAGCGCGATTGTCACCTACACCTCTCCAGCAACCATCAGCGATATGAAAAGGGCGGTTAAAGAGGCTGGCTACCGGGTGGTGGAGGAGTACTCCGAGGAGGTGGCCGCAAAGGAGCTCAAGAAGCAGAAGCGCATCTTCGCCTTCATCGTCGCCCTCACCATACCCATAGTTCTCGGCAGCATGGCTGACATTTTTCCTTTTACCGTTCCTGCCTTCATGCAGAACCCCCTCTTTCTGTTTTTGCTCGCCACGCCGGTCCAGTTTATTGGCGGTTACCAGTACTACAAGGGTTCGTACTACTCTCTCAGGAACAAGACCGCGAACATGGACGTACTGATCGCCATGGGCACGTCCGTAGCCTACTTTTACAGCGTGTTCGCCACCTTCGTGGTTCCAGGGCCACTCTACTACGACACCGCGGTTATGATACTCTCCTTCATATCCCTTGGAAAACTCCTGGAAGCCGTCGCAAAGGGCAGAACGAGCGAGGCTGTGAAGAAGCTTGTGCAGCTCCGGGCGAAAACTGCTCGTGTCGTTCGAGACGGAAAAGAGGTTGAAATCCCGATAGAAGAGGTTGCTGTGGGAGACGTTCTCGTGGTTAGGCCCGGGGAGAAGATTCCCGTCGACGGTGTTGTGCGTGAGGGGCACTCAACGGTTGACGAGTCCATGATAACCGGTGAACCCATGCCCGTTGAGAAGAAGGCGGGTGATCAGGTTATCGGCTCCACCATCAATAAGAACGGTTTTCTGCGTGTCGAGGCTCAGAAGGTGGGAAGGGACACGATGCTCTCCCAAATAATTCGGATGGTTGAGGAGGCTCAGGGCTCCAAGGCTCCCATCCAGAGTCTGGCTGACAAGGTAGCTTCGGTTTTCGTGCCCCTGGTGATTCTCGCGGCTCTGGGAGCGTTTCTCTACTGGGTCACCATCGGGCAGAAGGACGCCCTCTTCTCGATGCTCATTCTCGTCGCTGTTCTTGTCATCTCCTGTCCCTGCGCTCTGGGTCTGGCTACGCCAACCGCCATAATGGTTGGCACCGGCCTAGGTGCTGAGTCGGGTATACTGATTAAGGGTGGAGAGGCTCTTGAACGTGCGTACAAGATAGACACTGTCGTCCTTGACAAAACGGGAACCATAACGAAGGGCGAACCCGAAGTAACAGACGTAGTTGGCGATGTCTTGGAAATCGCGGCCGCCGCGGAGAAGAACTCCGAACATCCATTGGCGGAGGCTATAGTGAGGAAAGCCGAAGAGCTCGGCGTCCAGATTCCTGAGGTTGAGGACTTCTACGCCTATCCTGGCAAGGGTGTTAGGGCAAAACTAGACGGAATGGAGATACTGGTTGGAAACAAGAAACTGGTGAAAGAGAAGGGTTTGAGAAACAGTTTCAAGAAGGAGTTGCAAAAACTCGAGAGTATGGGGAAAACGGTGCTGTTCGTTGCGGGGAACGGGGAGGTGAAGGGGCTTATCGCCATAGCGGATACCTTGATGGAGCACTCCATAGAGGCTGTCCATGAGCTTAAAAGCATGAATCTGGAGGTCGTTATGCTGACGGGGGACAATAGGAGAACCACACAGGCGATAGCAAAACAGGTCGGCATAGACCGTGTGCTTTGCGAGGTTCTTCCAGATGATAAGGCCAAAGAGGTGAAAAAGCTACAGGACGAGGGAAGAGTTGTTGCCATGGTTGGAGACGGAATAAACGACGCACCAGCCCTCGCACAGGCCGACGTGGGAATAGCCATCGGGTCTGGCACCGATGTGGCAATCGAAACGGGGGACATAGTTCTCATTAAGCATGACCTGAGAGACATCGCAGCGGCAATAAGGCTGAGCAGAAAAACCGTGAACAAGATAAAGCAGAACCTCTTCTGGGCCTTTATATACAACATAATCGCGATCCCGGTTGCGGCTGGAGTATTCTATCCCGTGCTGTTACCCCCGGCTCTGGCAGCGGCGGCGATGGCAATGAGCTCCGTCACCGTGGTCACAAACTCACTTCTGCTCAAGAGATTCAACCCCAAAAAGAGGGAAACCAAAAAAGAAAAAAGAAAGGGAGGAGGAAAGATGGCAAAGGCTATAGACCCCGTGTGCAAAATGGAAGTAGACGAAAAAACCGCAAGTGGAAAAGCGAATACAAGGGAAAAACCTACTATTTCTGCGCTCCGGGATGCAAAAAATCCTTTGACGTGAATCCAGAAAAATACAAGAAACTCTCTGAATAAGAACCACTTGCCGGAGGAGAAAATCAGCTAAAGGCTCCAGCGACCCGGATTTTTTAAAATGGAAGTTCTATTGGTAAGACTTTTATGTAAGAAAATGTAAGTTCTTATGGTGGGAATAATGGTTGCGCTTGAGCAGTTATTCAGAGTTAGAGTTAGCTCTAAGGGTCAAATTGTTATTCCTAAACCCCTTCGGGAGGTGTATCATATCAACGAGGGGGATGAGGTATTGATGTTGCCTCTCGAGGAGGGCGTCCTAATAAAGAAAAAGGGAAAACCGCCCAAGTTACGGGGGTTGCTTAAAGACCTTGATGTAAACGTTGAAGAATTGGAAGCTATCCTAGCCGAGGCCAAAAAAAGCCTTACGAAGATGGTCTAGTTGAAAAAGTACGTCTCCGATTCCGTGGCTTTTCTGTACTTCCTTCTTGACAGGCTTCCACGCAGGGCAAACAAAGCTTTCAGAGAGGCGGAGGAAGGCAGAGCTGTTATGTACCTACCCACAATAGCCGCAGCGGAGCTTTATTATCTATTCGAAAAAAGGGGTTGGCTGGAGCGGTGGACCGAGCTCAGAAACAGAATGGCAGAAGCAGTTAACTTCCGGTACTACCCCTTCAACGAAAGGGTTTTGAATCTCATTAGAACCACCAAAGCTAAGGAGCTTCACGACAAAATCATAGTCTTAACATGTAGGGCCGTAGATGCCGATGGTCTCGTGACAAATGATCGAGAACTCTCTGCACTCGGAGAAGTGAAGACCATCTGGAAATGATATCAGACCAACCTGGATAAAAGCAGAGAGTCACATTTCGCGAAACTCCTGCCTATTGAAGGTTAGTTATTCCTCTGGTTAAAGGAGAGTGTGGCATTTATCCCTTCCAATTGGATGCTGCTTTTTTCCTGTTTTGGTGAGTGTTTGTTTTTCTTTTTTCTCTGAGTGTTTTTTGAGGAGTGTTCTCAGAATTATTATTGCGGCTCTTTTGTCTAGGGGTTCGTTGTTGTTTCCG
>JAUQYY010000262.1 GCA_030587505.1 Candidatus Sigynarchaeota archaeon | reverse complement strand
CATTGAGAGCGAAAGGCTACCTAGTTACACGCACCCACTTCAAAAACAATTCGCTGAAAACTAACGCGCAAGTCTCCGAAATATTAAAAACAATACAAGAGTCTCAGTAATCCTGCCCCTTACTCTCATGGAAGGATTGAACAATACTCAATCTTTCAAATTTAAGGAAATTTTTAACACTCACAGAAACATGTTTGACACATACGAAATTAATTTCTGGGGGTGAACGAATTGAAACGTGAAAACAATCCTCGTGAGAAGCGTGAAAATAATAACCATTCACATGAGCATCGGCACAACCATCATAATAACCTGCATTCGGCTTCCCGGTTAAAGGCTCTGATTTCGCACTGGGTGGAGCACAACACGGGCCACTTGGAAAAGATAGAGGAGTACGCTAAGCTAGCCGAAGAGGAGGGTAAGAGTGAGGTAGCCGAACACCTTGCTGAAGCCGCAAGCCACATGAGGAAAGCTATAGAAGCCCTCGAGTCAGCCCTAAGGCACGCATAACCAAAGCTCTTGGCTCACAGCAAATAATACCGTTCACATGATTTCATGTTAATGTTCGGATCATTGTTGATTGCTTGTGTCAGACATAAGTCGATGTAAGGCTTTTAACCGAAAAAAGAAAAGATACGGGATTTCCGTGCAAGAAAGTTGGCTCCTATACCTCGTAGAGAGATTATTCACTGTTCATTATATATCTATCTCAAGTTTCAATTTTTCCACGAGTTCTTTGTACCTGTTTCTAATGGTGACTTCCGTAACCCCGGCGGCCTCTGAAACTTCCTTTTGTGTTCGCCTCTCATTGAGTATGATGCTGGAAATGTACACGACGGCAGCGGCTATGCCCATTGGTCCTCTTCCCGATGTGAGTCCCTTGTCGTACGCTTTTCGAATTAGTTCGATTGCTTTTTTCTGTACCGGTCCTGTTAGGTTTAGGGCGGTTATGAATCTTGGAATGAACTCTACCGGGTTGACTGGAGGTATTTCGATTTTCAACTCCCTTGCTATGAACCTGTAGCTTCTCCCTATCTCCTTTTTCCCGACTCTTGAAATCTCCGCTACCTCCTCCAGGGTTATGGGCACTCTGCATTTTCTACAGGCGGCATAAAGCGCCGCAGCTGCGACGCCCTCTATGGATCTCCCGCGTATTAACCGGCGTTCCACGGCTTTTCTGTATATCATCGCGGTTTCTTCACGAACGTTTTGTGAAAGTCTTAAGTGTGACGCCATGCGGCTTATTTCCGACAGGGCGAAAGCTAGGTTCCTTTCGGTGGGGTCGGATAGTCTTACTCTCCTCTGCCACTTTCTGAGACGGTAGATCTGCGCTCTCTTTCGTGGTGTTAAATCTTTTCCGTGGCCGTCTTTGTCACGCCAATCAATCATCGTTGATAATCCTTTGTCGTGCATAGTGTAAGTGGTTGGACCTCCCACCCTCACCCTCCTTTCTCTTTGCTCCTGGTTAAAAACCCTCCACTCGGGTCCCGTGTCAATCATGTGGTCGCTAATAACAAGCCCACAGTTTTTGCAGATTAATTCCGCTCTTTCGTAATCCCTTATCAAAACATAGCTATCACATTCGGGGCAATAAAAAACACTATTCTCTCTCTCCCTTTGTTTTTCCAGTTCAGTCATTACGACCACCAGGCCTTTACGAAGATTTATTTCCTCTTTTTGGGATATCTCCGTTTCTTCCTGTCCACGAGTTCGTATAGAACTTCGCCGACCAAACTTTCGGCAACATCGGGGTCTACCTGAGGCTTGACAGATACGTAGGGTGTTTTAACGGGTCCAAAAACATCGAAAATATGGCCAACCTCTTTCCCCTTCTTGGTTACTACTTTCGAGCCGATTCTAGGCGTAAAGTTTACGCGGAATATTAGGTCGCCGCGTGCGGTCAGATGCAGGGGTTTGCCAAGCCTCCTCAATTCTGCTCCCTTCGGGAGTCGATATTTTGGTCTTGGATTACAATGTTATAAACTTTGCCCACAAAATCGTTTCATAATTGCAAATAAAAACTTCCCGCCACGCGTGTCGAAACTTCAGCGGAATCCTTTCATCCTCTATCTTTTTTGCTTTCTTTCTTTTTTCCTTTTTCTAGCCTTGCTGAGTATTCTGGCTATGGTCCTAATCACCTCATTCTTCTTCAAATTGTCTTTGGTGATGAGGATTCTTCCCCGTTTATTCCACCAGTTGCTCGGGTGTGCGCTCTCTGGATCCATCTCGAAACCGTAACCCAGTCTTTTTGAGATTAGTGCAAGCTCCTCTATTGTTGGATTTTGAACAGACATGCTGAGCGGCACTCTGCGTCCCCTTCCTCGGGGAAGCCTCGAGTCGAAGTATTCTGGGTACAGTATTATTTTGTCTCTTTTTCTCATACTAATACACCATTGAAGGTCAAAAATCTCAGCTGGAACCGAAATATCAGCGTATATATCCTCGACAATATTTTTAAGTTTGCTGATTCCTAAGTTTCGTGGTGTTATTATTGCACGAATTCTCCACGGCTGTTTCTATCGTAGAAACTGTGACGAGGGTAGCGGAAGCAAACAACGTGAAAAAAATACTCGAGATTAACGTTGAGATCGGTCAATTCACCTTCATAAACCCTGATCAGTTGAGGTTTCTGTTCGAAATAGCTTCCGATAATACTCCACTGAAAGGCTCCAAGCTCAACATTATAATCGTCCCAGGTAGACTCCACTGCAACGATTGCGGGTACTCCGGGGACGCTCTCACCGAGGAGGACCAGAAAAAAGCCCACCTCCTACCACTCGTGGGATTCACCGCCAAGTGTCCGAAGTGTAATAGCGGCAACACTGAAATTATCGGCGGCAGGGAATTAAACATAAAAAATATCAAAGCAGAGGTCGAGGAAGAAAACCCGCAGAATTAGACCCTCATCTAAAACCATAACGCAATTCTAATCCGATTTCGAAGATACCAGTTAACGAGTTGCATCCGCTGAAAAAACTCCAATTAGAAAGTGGTTTGTGTTTCTTCTCCAGAAGTAGGCACTATCTCTTTCGGATGAGGACCGCGTTGATCACTCCTGTCTGTCCTGGTCTACTCGTAACTCTCGCTCTTCCTGCTTCTGTGTTGATTATTGCCCCGCGGGTGATCACACCCCTCCTAGAGAAGTCGATGTTCGCTGGATTCTCCTCCACGTCGAGGATTTTCACTTTCTTGGTCTTTCCTGTTTTCGGATTGGTTACATTCGCGTACTGGCTTGAGACCAGTTTGATTTTCCTGTTTCCCCCTCTGGTTCTAATAATCTTCTTACTCTCTTCACCTAATCTGGTTCTCGTTGGTTCCCTTCCTAACTCCCTTTTTCTCTTCCTACAGAAGGGTTTCAGCCTAGCTCCAGTAGGTTTACGCCTAGATCTCGCCTGCCAAATAACCATAACTGATCACCGGAGTTAAACCGTTGGGCGAATTGCTTTTTATCTTTTCCTATCCAAGAGTTTTATGATAAGTAATATAAGCTTTTCCGGATAACGTCAAACCGAGGCGTTTCTGATGAGTCGCATAGAATTGGCGCACGGTGCAGGCGGCACAGCCATGGGCCGCCTCATAAAAGAAACCATACTTCCCTCCCTGAAGAAGCGAAGCGTGCCGGGTGGCGTAGGACTGGATGAACTGGACGATGGGGGAAGCATTCCCTATGGAGACATCGATATCGTGATTTCCACTGACGGGCACACCGTGGATCCGATTTTCTTCCCCGGTGGTGATTTGGGCAGGCTTTCAATATCCGGAACTGTGAATGACATCGCGGTTATGGGCGCGAGGCCTGTGGCCATTACTTGTGCTCTAATAATCGAGGAGGGTTTCCCGTTGGACGATTTGAACCGCATACTGAAATCCATGAACGACACGAGCGAGGAGGCCGGTGTGCCAATAATTTCAGGCGACACTAAAGTCATGCCTCACGGTCACATTGACAAGATTGTCGCCGCCACAACGGGGGTGGGGATAGTTGAACACGGTAAGATAATTCGTGACACTGGGGTCAAACCTGGAAACAAAATAATAATAACTGGAACCATAGGCGACCACGGTGTGGCTCTCCTAGCCGCTAGGGAGGGTATAAGTTTTGAAACGGAGCTCAAATCCGATGTGGCACCAATCTGGAACATCATCGAGAAGGTTCTCAGAATAGGCGGGGTAACCGCGATGAAGGACCCCACGAGGGGCGGTTTGGCTTCAGCTCTTAACGATATCGCGAAGAAATCCAAAACCACGATTTACATAGATGAAGACGAGTTACCCATCCGCCGCGAGGTGGTCGCGGCCTCGGAGATGCTGGGCATAGATCCCCTTGAGGTAACCTGCGAGGGGAGGGCACTCATAGCCATAGAAAGCGACCGAGTGGAGGAGGCTCTCGAAGCGATAAGAAAAACGAGATACGGTGAGAACGCCCGCATAATAGGAGAAGTCAAAAATGATAAACCAGGATTCGTAATCATGAACACTTCGGTGGGCGGTAAGCGGATAGTAGAAACCCCGTACGGGGAACCGATTCCTCGGGTGTGCTAGTTAAACCTAAGGCTACTAGTGTTGTTCCTCGGCGGCTTCGGGGTGGGTGTCTAACCTTGCTTGGATGCCGGCTTTTCTGATTCTCCATCTTAATTGTTGTTTTAATCTTCTTTTCTCGTGGTCGAATCCGAAGTAGTCTGCGAACATTTCTGTTGTCTCTAGGATTTTGGTTCTGCCTGTTCGCTCGAATTTCAGGAACCCCAACTCCTCCAGTTTTTTGATATGCTTATAACTGTGTGAGCCTCGAGCCCTTGCCACCTTTGACTGCTCTATCGGCTGTTTTAGGGCGATGTACGCGAGGGTCTTCAGCTCACCCAGGGATAGGAGCCCTCGCGACGCCACGTTTGAAATTTTGTTGGAGTAGCTTGGCTTTAGCTGCAAAACGTACTTGCTTCCGGGTAGAGCAACGATTTCCAGTGCGCTACCCCTTTCCCCGTATTCGCGTATAAGTTGCCTAACAAGTTCATCAGCATAGTCTAAGTTATCTATTTTAGCTATCTCTGCGATTTTCTCGAGGGAAAGCGGCCTACCGGCTGCGTAGAGTGCCGCCTCAATTATCATTTTTGCATCCTTTCCCATTTTTCCGCCTCCATGATGTATATCTCCCCGAAATGTTTTTCCTGCCAGACATATATTTTCTTTCTAAGGGTTAGGATGAGTATGCCTAACAGGTTTCTAACGATGTTGAGAGGGTCGCTTTTATCCACTAATTCTGAAAATTTGATTATGTCCCCCTCATGGGAAAGGACTCTCTGGTAAATCTGCTCCATGAATTCCTCAATGTTAAACTTTGAGGGCTCGAAATCAAATGGTTCCGGTTTAACCTCTTCTTTTGTGGGTTTCTTAACGACCTTCCTTGTTTCTTCGCTCAGTAAGACTCTCTCCAAGGCTACCAAAAGCTCCTCCAAGGATACTTTTCTATTTATTAGTCTGTAGGGCATGGGAATAGGTGGAAGATTCAAGTCCACATCTTCTTCCCTATCTTTTTTTTCCTCCTCTCTCTGTCCGAGTTTTAAAAGCAGTTCGGATTTTATTCTGTGAATAATCGACGCTGTTAAGAGGGCCTTGCCGGACACCTTGTAATTGATTAACTCTTTTTCCCGCATTTTTTCCAGAAATCCAACCAGAAGTCTGCTGACATCTATCTCCCAAGGGTCTTCTGCCGTCTGTGTCGTGTCAACTAGCAGTGACCACGGTGGATGTATCCAGAATGGTTCTTCCTGTTGTTCAGTCATTGTTCTCCATCTCCTTCTCTTTCCATTTTGAGGGAAACAATATCGGAGACACCGTCATGGCAGACTACACCAAACACTCTGTCCGCTTTCGTTATTGTGATGTCTCTGAGGGATACGACTATGAACTGAGACTCTCTTGAAAAGTCTTTTATCAGGTCGGCAACCCTGTTCGCGTTGTCGTCGTCAAGGAAGGCGTCTATCTCATCCATTACGTAGAATGGGGCCGGCTGGTACTGTTGTATGGCCAGTATTAGGGCAATGGCTGTGAGAGATTTTTCGCCTCCCGACATTGATTCTATCCTCTTTACGTCCTTACCCGCGGGGCGGGCTTCGATGTCTACTCCTCCCAGAAATGGGTCTGCCTGGTTTTCGAGTATAAATCTTCCCTCCCCTCCTGGAGAGAGCCGTGAGAATATTCTTTTGAAGTTGCGTTCAATGCTGTAAAAGGTCGCCAGAAAGCTCCTCCTTTTATCCCTCTCCACCTCCCTTATGAATTCCATGATGCTTTCTCTCTCTTTAATTAGCTCTTCCCTCTTTCTCAGTATTTCCTCGTATCTGGCCCTCTCCTCCTCGTAGAGTTGGATAGCCAGCATGTTAACTGGCTCAAGGCTCCTTTTCTCCGCTTCCTTTCTCCGTATTAGCTCTCTCAGTTCATGAACGTTCACTTTCGTTACGTCTCTGAGTTCAAACTCTGGAAACTCCTTGGCTTCCTCTCTGAGTTCTTGAACACTTGCCTCCAAGTGTTCCCTTTCTACAGTTAGCTTGCCTAACTCGAGTTCTAGAGCATTAGCCTTCTGAAGAGTGGCGTCCAGCTCGTTTCTCAGAACCACCGACTCGTGTCTCAGCCTCGTGTCTTCTTCTCTCAGAGCCGAGATCGATTCTTCGAAGCTCTTTTTCTCCTCCTCCAGCTTTGATATCTGCTCCAGGAGGGGTTCGATCTCGGTTTTGAGCTTCTCCCTTTCTTGGGACGCTTTTTGGATTTCTCTCTCTAACTCTTCTGCTAACTTTCTCCTTTCTTCAATTCTTGGTTTTAGGTGTTCTGAAACTTTGGTTTTCGACTGGGCGATCTGCACTCTGATACTGCTCAACTTTTCTTTCAAGCTTGTGATTTCCGCCTCTGTTCTCCTCGACTGAGTGTAAAGGTCGGACGCCTCCGCCTTTTCTATGATCCGGTTGAGCGATTGTTCTTCTTCGGATAGAACACGCACTTTTTCATCTATTTTCTCTATTTCTTGGGAAATTTTCTCGTACTGTTTCTCCCTTTCTTCCTTTAGTTTCAGTTGTTTCTGTATATCAGACTCGATTTTTGTTATTTCCGACTTCTTTTCTTTTATCTGTTCTAAGAGGTGCCCCAAACTGGCGGAGTGTTTACCTTGTTCGACTTCTTTCTCTTCTCTCTTACTCCTAACCTGGAGATATGTGTTCGACGTCTTTTCGAGTTTGTCTAGGAGTTCCAGTCGAATCGCGTTGAGCCCACTTAATTGTTCTTCTAGTTGGGGTAGTTTTTCCGTTTCCAAGAACGCCATTGTCGGTTTTCCCACGTAGTGCCCGCCGCTCATTACCCCCCCGGGTTCAACTATGTCTCCCTCAATTGTGACTTTTCTCACTCTCGGCAGGTCCAACTTTCTGGCCACATTTAAATCCTTCACTATCGCGACATTACCGAAAACGTACTCAAATGCGGGTCTGAATTTTTTGTCAAAAACCATTAGGTCGATTGCAGGGCCAATCACCCCGTCGCCTTTGGGAATCCTTATATCCGTAGGCTTAATCCTGTTCAAAGGTAAGAAGGACGCCCGTCCTATTCTACCATTTTTTAGAAAATTAATGCACTTGGCAGCGACTTCATCGTTTTCAACGATAATGTAGTTAGCTCGGTTTCCCGCGGAGACTTCGAGTGCCAGGGCGTATTTTAAGTCCGTTTTGCCGAGTTCGGAGACCGTTCCGTAGATTCCCTCGATTTTACCCTTATCTCGGAGTTTAAGAATTTCGCGAACCGCCGCTTGCCCCCTGAGGAGTCTTTTCCTCTCCTCATTTATGGCCTTTATTGTCACCACTTCGTCTCTAATGTTCCGAATTAGCTTTTCAGTCTCTTCGACCTCCCTACGAATATGGTCCTGCTGCTTTTGGAGCTCCTCTAACTGGTTGGTGTAGTCTTCCACTTCTCTTCCAGATTCTTCGACCATTTCTTCTAAACGTTTTCTTTCGGTCTCCGCCTCTTTCAGCGAGTTTTCAATTTGCTCTATTACTGCTTTTTTCGAGTTGATTGACGATGAAATATACTCTATATCCTTTCTAAAAGCCTCTTGGGTGGTTTTCAGAGAAACACTCTTCGAAATGTACTTATCTATCTCCCCGTGAATCTCTCTTACTTTGTTTCTTATCTTTCCGAACTTCGCGTCGCTTGTTGTTATCTGTTCGTTTATCTCGTCGAGAATATTCTGTTTTGTTTTGATCTGTTCTTCTACCTCTGTCTCCTGCCGCTCTAACTCGGTAATGTTTCTCTCTTCTTCTTCGATCCTTCTCTCTATCTCCACTATCTCTTGTTTCAGGTTTCTAAGCCTCTCGGAATTTTTCTCCAATTCTTCTTCCTTGTATCTTAGGGATAGTTCTTTTTCCGAGTAGATTCCCTTCTTCTCACTAAGCTCGAACTGTAAGTCTCCGATTCTTTTCCCCGCATCCTCAAGGATACTCTTTTCGATTTCCTCTATTCTCTCGGCTGTTTCTTCCAAGTTTTTTCTGAGTTCCTTTTCCCTTTCTCTTAGGGCGTTTAACTCTCTTGTACTGTTCTCGATTTTGCTGCGGATTTTTGATAACTCTTTTTCGGCTGTTCTTAGTTGGTGGAAAACGAGTTTTGCGCGGGCGGATTTGATTTCCTCGTTGAGTTGCTGGTATTTCCGAGCCGCCTCTCTCTCCCTTCCCAGCCTTTCAACAACCTTTCTAACCTCACTGATCTGCGCGAAGTTCTCCCTGAGGTTCTGTTCTGCTATTTCTAACTCTTTCTCCGCTTTCTCTTTCTTCTCATCATAAGAAGCTATTCCTGCAATGTTTTCGAAAAGTTTTCTCCTTTCAAGAGAACCCATCTGTATGAGTTCGAATATTTCCCCTTGGGGGACTACGTTATACCCGTTTGGGCTGATTCCCGCGATTTCTAGAAGGTCGATTATCTCTGTTCTCGAAACGGTTTTTCCGTTCAGCTTGTATAATCCCTTACCCGTACGGTCAACCTGCCTGTCAATTATCACGGTGTTCGCGTCAATCGGAAGCCTCCTATCCGAGTTGTCAAAATACAAACTCACCTTCGCATACTTGGCGGGGGTGATTTTGTTTCCCTTGCTGGGGGTAAAAACGAGATCCGAAAACGCCCCAACTCTTAACGATTTGGAGCTCAGCATTCCGAGCCCGAAGCGAATCGCATCCAATAGGTTACTTTTTCCGCTTCCATTCGGGCCCACGATTGCTGAAAACCCTTTAGATAATCGGAGGGTAATCTTTTTCTTCCCAAAGGATTTGAAGCCTCTGATAACAACCTTCTTGATGTAGACCAAGCGACCATCCCGCCATCAAAATAATTCTGTAAGCGCTCAAACCAAGCATCAATCTAAATACTCCCAAATCTAAAAAATCTTACTCAACAAGTTTAGCTAATACACCCCTAAGACAAAACAATTTGACTCCTATTTTCGTTTTCTTTAGACCGTACATTTCTTCATCACTTAACATTTCCATTGAAGCCAAATAATATTTATGTTTGTTACAATTTCATTGCCGTTATATCGGATCTTTGGGTTCTAGACACGTTGAAGTAGGGAGATAGACTGGCAGGAGCGTTGAATCCTCGACAACCTGATGCTACTTCCTTGTTCTTTCACACAGAACTGTTTCACCGCATCTCCACCCGTAGTTTTAACCTTCCACCGCTCTTTTGTGCTTTAATAATACCCAGAGATACTTTTCAAAAATACCACACCCCTCGGCTACCTTCTAATTTCCATCCTGATCCTAATCAATCGCCACCAAGTCCGATTATGGATGGGCTTCCCACACGAAACACTCATTACTGTAACTTGTTGTGCTTCGGAGCACTTGAAATTCAATGCGGAAGAAAAAGGGACATGTGCTTGGAGCTGCTTGATGGTGCGGTGTGTGGAATAGAAGAAAGTGGTTGAGTTTAAAAAATTTGTATTCACATTTTGATTTTTGATAGGGCTATTTTGAGATCCCTTATTATTAGTCCCAGCGAGGAAGCTGCGTCTTTACCTATTATTGCCAGCAGTATAGCCTTCTCCGAGTTCGCCATCACAGCGTAACCATAATCACCTTCAACATAGGCTATATTCGCGTCTCCCTTCTCTATCGACTTGTTAAGCTCCCTCGCAGAGGCAATGATCGAAGCCGCATTCTTTGCGATCTCCGCATGGTCCATCTGCGTTATAGTCTTTCCAACAGAAACATTCCCCGCCGGGTCAAGCAACAGTATCCCTTCAATTTCCGGGATTTTGTCCATAAGATCCGCTAATATTCTCTCAGCTTCAGATTGGCTCATGAAATCACCACTCTTAGGTACAAATAAAATAGTAAAATTATTAGCTATAATTCTTAGCCTTAATCCGAATTGTAACTTACAAATTTAAGATTTCTATTTTCTTCCCTAAATTTAAGCTTTTTTAATTAACACAACAAATAATGAAGCGACTCGCTTTAAACTTCTCGACAAAATCACCATCACCCACTCTTTTAAATGAATTCTACCTCTCCGAAAGCGTTTCTAATACTGTACTGAAAGGTTTTTAAAAGACGAATGTAATATTTTATAATTAGATGAGGTGTACACGATGATTACCTCAAAATATTTTCAGAAAACCCTAGAACAGCTACAAAAACATCCAGGCGTTAAGGGCGTCATAGTGACAAACACAGAAGGTCTTCCCATAAGCTCCACTCTCTCTACGGAGAAGACCGAAATAATCTCCGCCCAAGTCACGTCTCTGGTTGGAAAAGCGTCAAAGGTTATAAGCGAACTCGGCGAAGGTACACTGAACTTTCTTACACTAGATGCGGGAGAAAGCGAGCTTCATATAGCCCCGGAAGAGGAATACGTTCTAATAGTTCTAAGATCCAAGAATGCCGAAACTCTTCCACAAAACAAGTAATCAGAAAATTTATACACCACCAAGGACAATAGTAAAAGAAAGGCTAGTCTACCGTCACCCTACTCCATAACCGAAAACCAAATATAATCCTGAAAGAAGGAGAATAATATAAGAACCTCTAGTCTTAACAAGATCCTGAATTAACTTAACGGGGATTGTTAAAAATTGATGGATATAAAAGCCTTTGATAAAATTTTAAGCGACGTCATCAAAGCGGAAAGCGGAATAAAAAAAGTCATCCTAGTAGACCGAACAGGACTAACAATAGCCCACGTATCTAAGTTCAGCTATCTGCCGGTGGATATAGACGGCATTGGGGCTATTGCCAGTGCGGTTTACTGTGCGAGTGAGGAGCAAGGGAAAAACTTGGACATAGGTGAGCTTAACATAGTGACCTCGGAGTTCGACAAGGGGAAAATCTTTGCCGCAAGCTGTGGCAAAGGGGTTCTCTGTGTTATAACCGATTCTGACGTTAACATTGGTATGATTCGACTGGTGATGAAGAAGGCCTCGAACCAGCTCAAGAGTGTTCTGGACGAGTTCCTTGCGGAGAAGCCGGTTGTACCTTTATCCGAGGAAGAAGCCAGCGACGAGGAGCTTAAGGCTGCCCTTAGCGAGCTTGAAAAAGTGTAGCTTTAAACTCTTCTTCAATAAAACTTAACAGGACGTGTGCAGCCTTTGAAAAAAGATGCCCAAGGCAGAATACATTTCAAGATAGTTTTTTGGGGACCCTCCCTATCGGGAAAAACGACGTGCCTGAGATGGATTTACGATGAGGTAAAGGGTCTTGACAAGGGCGGCTTCACCTCTGTTGAGGATCCGACGGGTAGGACACTGTACTTCGACTACACTCCCATATCCGCAACGGGCAAAGTTATTTTTGACGTTTTCACAGTGGCTGGTCAGAAGCGACACAGGCATCAGAGGCGGATTGTGCTTCAGGGGACCGATGGGATAATTTTTGTTGCTGACTCCTCAAGGGACCAACTGCAGGCCAATCTCGAAAGCCTCGAAGAACTTAAGGGTTACCTTGGGAATAAGCTTCACAACGAGATTCCTCTCTTGATTCTTCTGAATAAACGCGACTTGCCAGATGCGCTGGAAAGGAAGACCCTGGTTGAGGCTTTACAAGCGGATTCGCTGCCGGTTTACGAGTCTATCGCCATCAAGGGGCTCGGGGTGAAGCGTGCGTTTCAGGCTCTTTCCCGAGAGGTTCTTCTGAAGCGGCTTTACAAGCAGGAGCTGCTTCCCAAGTCCTCCTAAACTGCTACCGTCCCTTTTTTATACTTCGAATAACCGTAGAGTAGAGATAAGAATATAAGTTAACTTTTATTTTAGATGTAAATAAGCTGAATCGGTGTACAGGTGACACGTGTAATGTCTAAGAGTGAAAGCTTGGAAGAAATCTTAAAAGACTTGGAATCTTCGGTTCCTGAGATCGAAGCGGCGGCGATCGTGAGTGTTGAGGGTCTTCCTATTGCTTCCGCCCTGCCTCCCGATGTAGACGAAACACGTGTGGCTGCTATGACCGCTGCGATGCTCAGCCTGGGTGAACGCGCCGCTCAGGAGCTTGGGAAAGGGGAACTGGAGCAGGTTTTCATTCGCGGAAACGAGGGGTACATCTTTGTGATGGGCGCAGGACCCAACGCGGTTCTGACTGTTAGCGCTAAGAAGGATGTTAAGTTGGGTCTGATCTTTTTGGATATGCGTAGGTCCGCCCAGAAGGTAGCCGAGCTCATCTAAAAAACCTTCAAATTTATTTTAATTATCGCCCCGATATGGGGTGTCTCTTAGGTCGGCTCACTGGATTCTGGCGGGGCTGAAACGGTTATGGCTTTTCCTGATAAAGGTTGGCGTTTATTCTGGGCAGCATAGCCATTAGGACCGATAATTCGGTGAGTTTTGTTCTGTTGATTAACCCGTGGGAGAGGTATCCTATGGCTCCCTTCTTTTTACCCAGATTTTTTATTCCTGTTATTACCTCCATAACCTTTCCAACCTCAGATTTTCCCTCGATAACCTTCTCGGCTACTAGTGGAGGATATTCGAATCCTGGGCCCGCGCCGAATGTTTTTCTTCCTTCTCTGTCCACAATAACGCAGTACTGAAAGTCAAGGTAGCGGGTCTCGCCGCTGAACTTCACCTCTATGAGTCCTGCTTCTATCCCTACGCCTAGCTCTGCTCCGTCGACTTTTAGTAGCGCGTTCGTAGCTCTGTTCAAAGCGCCGTTCAGGGTTTGATCGAGTCCTACTGGTTGTGGTGGAACGCCGCTGGGTACTGTCACTCCGGAAACCTTTACGCTGTTGAGCAGTTTTTGCATCACATTTTTTACGGCTGAGATTTTAACTGGATTTTCTGAACCCACTGCTATGATTTTCATTTTGAATCACCATTCTAGGCTTGGAACGGGGTTAACCGTAAATAAGTATAATGCAGAGTTTTTAATAGTACTTGTGTTGATTTAATGAGGAAGCAGAGGAAGGCGTATGCGGTTAAAGAGACTGCAGAGCATGCTTGACAAGGTTGATGCGTTGATTCTGTTCAAGCCTGAAAACATTTTCTACTTCTCACGCTTTTTTCCGAATTCATTCATGTATCTTCTTATCCCTAGAGACGATACGCCAATCGCTGTTGTTCCGCAGCTAGAATTCGAGGAGGCTAAAAACACAATAACGGGTTTTCGTGTGCTTCAGGCAAAGAAGCAGAAGGATTTTGAGAAAATCCTCTCAAAACTCCAAAAGGAGTTGAAAATCAGAAAACTAGGCTTTGAAGACGACTCTCTTACGGTGAATGTTAAGGAGAAGCTGGAAAAAAGGCTTGGAGAGATTCGTTTTATACCTGCGTCAACCGTTGTGAAGAAACTGAGGTCAGTCAAGTCTCCCGATGAGGTTGAAACAATTCGAAAAGCGGCGAGAATAGCGGATAAGGGAATCGAAAAGGCCATAGAAACAGCGAATCCCGGTGTGAGGGAGTTTGAGGTCGCCGCGGAGGCGGAGTACACTATGAGAAAGATGGGCTCAAGCGGCGTCTCATTTGAAACCATCGTAGCGTCGGGCTACAGGTCCGCCTTTCCGCACGCATCCTGCGGCGATAGGAAGCTGGAGAGCGGAGATCTGGTGATAATAGATTTGGGGGCGCGGTACAAGAATTACTGTTCAGATATATCAAGAACTATTACCGTTGGTTCACCAACCTCGAAACAGAAGCGGCTTTTCCAAACGGTTCTCAACGCTCAAAAGAAAGCTATAGAAATCATCACTCCTGGTGTCAAAGCCAGCGACATAGACGGAGCGGCTCGCGGGTTGATAAAGAAGGAGGGCTACGGTGACTTTTTTGTCCACAGCTTCGGCCACGGGATTGGTATTGAGGTACACGAGTATCCACCGATTGGCCCTGATAACAAGGACTCTATAGAGGCTGGTATGGTGTTTACAGCTGAACCAGGAGTTTATATCCCCGGTTTTGGCGGCTGTAGAATAGAGGATATGGTTCTAGTCCTCGAGAACGCATGTGAACTGCTTACAAACGCCCCACGATCACTGGTCTGATTCCTCTCGAGTAGGCAACGTACTGGTGTTACACGAAATCTGTTATTAGCGAACACTTCAAATAGGTAGGATGTATACCTATTTGTAGATTCTGATTGCTTCCTCTTCACGGTGGTTAAAATAAGATTCGAAAGAGATCGTGAAGAGTAATAAGGGACTGGGGCTCATTTCCTAAACTCAAAAAGATTTATTATCTTTCCATAAGATTTTATTTATACGTTTCAGAGTAAATTTGCAATGGACTTGTGGGTGTGGTCTCAAAAGGTTCATTGGGGTGGTTTTATGCAGCGCATCATCAAATATCTTCCAGTATCTCGCTTACCGTTGTCTTTTATTAATAGGGTTCAGAGCTTACTCTCGGCGGTGTACGAGAAAATCCTTTGGCGCCAAATCAAGGACGGTAAGATGCCGGAGCACTTGGCCGTAATTCTGGATGGTAACCGGCGGTTCGCAAGGCAGCTAGGTTTGGATGTGTGGGTAGGGCACAGGTACGGTGCCGAGAAAGTGAGGGACTTTCTGGAATGGGCGTGGGATGCCGGCATTAAGATTGTTACTCTCTACGCCTTTTCAACCGAGAACTTTATGCGATCCAAGAAAGAAGTCGACGAGATAATGAAGCTCGCCGAGGAAAAGTTTGAAGAAATACTGAGAGAGGCAAAGATACACAAGTACCGCGTGAGGATTAAGGCCATAGGTAGGATACATCTTCTACCAAAGAGGGTGCAGGAAGCGATCAGAAGGGCTGAGGAAGCGACGAAGCACTATGATAAGTTTCTTCTCAACATTGCTATAGGATACGGGGGGAGAGCCGAAATAGTTGACGCTATCAAAGAAATAGCCAAAAAGGTGAAGTCCGGAGAGATTAACGTGGAAGACATCGATGAGAATCTGATAGAAAAGCACCTTTACACGTCCGGAATACCCGATCCCTCCCTGATTATTCGCACTTCGGGTGAAGAAAGACTCTCCGGCTTTCTACTGTGGCAATCCGCTTACTCTGAACTCTACTTCTGTGATGTTTTCTGGCCGGCGATGAGGAAAATCGATTTCTGGCGTGCACTCAGAACCTACCAGATGAGAGAGAGAAGATTCGGAAGATAGCCGCATCCTAAGGGGGAAGGAGTGCATTAGCCGTTTTAACCGACACGTTAATCAAATAAGCTGCTTAAAGTAAACTTAATCCAACTAAACTGAATGGAAGGTCAACGCTATGGAGAAAAAGTATGGTGAGTTGGCTCCCCCATCAAGGATTTTGCTTGGGCCGGGTCCCAGTAATGTTGACCCTCGAGTGCTGAGGGGGATGTCTATGCCTCTGGTCGGCCACTTAGACCCCCTACTTCTTAGAAATCATGGACGAAATTATGGAGCTGTTGAGGTACGTTTTTAGAACCGAGAACAGGTTCACTATACCCGTTTCGGGTACTGGTAGCGCGGGTATGGAAACCTGCCTCGTTAACCTGGTGGGTCAAGGGGACGAAGTGGTTGTAGGGGTGAATGGTTTTTTCGGCCAGAGGATGAGTGCGATAGTCAAAAGGTGCGGCGGAACTCCGATCGAGGTCCGGGAAAACTGGGGTGAAGCATTAAAGGCGGAGAGCGTGGAAGACGCTTTGGCAAACTCTAACGCCAAGCTTGTTGCCTTGGTGCACGCCGAAACCTCAACCGGCGTTCTACCGCCTCTGGCGAAGATCTCGAAAATAGCCACAAGGTACGGCGCTCTACTCCTGGCTGATACGGTTACATCCCTAGGGGGCGTCGAATTAGAAATTGACCAGCACGGCGTGGATATAAGTTACAGCGGGACGCAGAAATGTCTAAATTGTCCTCCCGGCCTGTCTCCTATTACTCTCAACGAGAAAGCCGCTGAGTTCGTGAAAGATCGTGAGGGTAAGATTCAAAGCTGGTACCTTGACCTCAACCTGATAGAAAAGTACTGGGAGGAAGACAGGGTTTATCACCACACGGCTCCAATCTCCATGATCTACGCCCTCAGAGAGGCTCTGAGGATAATTTACGAGAAGGGCTTGGAGGAGAGGTGGAAGCAACACCTAGAGTCTAGCCAGGCCTTGATAAGGGGTTTGAACGCCATTGGGCTGGAAACACTCTCCGCAAGAAACCGTTTACCCTCTCTGACAGCAGTTAAAATCCCTGAGGGCGTTTCCGACGTGAACGTGAGGAGAACCCTCCTAAACGATTTCAACATTGAGATAGGAGGAGGACTCGGAGAACTCGAAGGCAAAATCTGGAGAATCGGACTAATGGGAATCAACGCTTGTGAGCGGAATGTGATCCTTGTGCTGGAAGCCTTGGAAAGAGCCCTGAGGAAGGAAGGCCTCCCGGTAAAGCCTGGTGAAGGAGTCGCAGCCGCCGTGGAAGTTTTCGAAGAATAGGTGAAACTATGCAACCTCAAACGCTAAACAGGCTGGCCGAGATTGTTGGAGAGGAAAACGTCAATACCGATCCGGCTGAAATCTACTGCTACTCGCGGGATTCCACACCCTATCAGTACTTCGCAGATGTGGTGGTCAGGCCCGCAAATACCGTCGAGGTTTCCCGGGTCCTTAAACTAGCCTGTGAGAATCGAACACCCGTGTACCCGAGGGGCTCGGGAACAAGCGCCGCTGGGTCTCCCCTACCCGTCAATGGGGGCATTGTGCTCGACCTAACTCGAATGAACAGAATCATAGGTTTTGACGAAGATAATCTACAGGTGGTGCTTGAGCCCGGAGTGATATGCGACGATTTGAACGAGTTCTTAGAGGGTTATGGGTACTTTTTCCCACCCGACCCAGCGAGCAGCTCGGTGGCGACTCTTGGGGGCATGGTTGCCAACAATTCCGCTGGCAATCGGGCCATAAAGTACGGTAAAACGAAGGATTGGGTTCTGTGGTTGGAGGCTGTTCTGCCGACCGGCGAGGTTATTTACACCGGTTCAAGCACCTTGAAATCGGTTTCGGGTTACGATTTGACAGGGTTGTTGTGCGGTTCTGAGGGAACACTGGCGGTTATCACCCGAATAGGACTGCGGGTTCAACCTCTCCCGGAGGGCCATAAGACCGCGATGTTTCTTTTCGACGATTTAGACCGGGCGGGTAGGGCGATTGTGAAGGCTCGCGTGTCCGGAGTTGTTCCATGTGCTATGGAGTTTCTGGGCAGGCTTACCCTCAACACTTCAGCTGAGTATGCGGGTCTGAGTATCCCCGAATGTGAGGCGATGCTCCTCGTAGAGACCGACGGTGTTGAATCCGCCGCCGAAAGGGAATTAGAAACAATCGTTGAAACGGTTCTGAAAATGAATCCAACGGAGTGGAGCATGGCTCGGGACGGGGAGGAGCGCGGCACTCTTTGGACCGCTAGGAAATCCGCGTACGCGGCGTTGGCCAGGTGCTCCGTTACGACAACCATGGAGGACCTTACTGTTCCTATTTCAAAGATTCCCGAAGCTCTCAAGAGAATACAGAGGATTCCCGAAAGGGTTGGTAACCTGATTAGGGTTGCCACGTTCGGACACGCGGGGGATGGTAACCTGCACCCCACCTTCCTGTACGATGAGAGAATACCCGAACAGCGAGACGCGTTCTTCGAGGCTCTAAACATTGTCTATAATGAAGTGGCCTTAGACCTCGGAGGCTCCATCACGGGTGAACACGGCGTCGGGCTCATAAGAAAGCCTTTCATAGAGAAGGAACACGGACCAGTGGAGATGGCCCTCATGAGGGGCATAAAACGGGTTTTTGACCCCTACAATATTCTGAACCCGGGCAAGGGGAAACCATGGGGCTATGCGGGTGAACCCTTGAGGTGATTCTGGGTGGCGCAGCTCAAGAAACTGGAAGAATACGCGGACGATATTTACAGTTGTATGCGCTGTGGATTCTGCATAAAGTGTCCACTGTACGAGGGTTACGGTTGGGCGTCGAACATCGCTAGGGGAAGGATTCAAATCGCCCGAGGCATCCTCGAAAACAGGTTAGAATTCTCAGAATATATCGCCGAGAAGACATTCTCCTGCACCACCTGTGAGTACTGCCTAATTTTCTGCCCTTCGGGTATTCCCACCACCGAAATCATAAAGACTCTAAAGCGCGTGTTGGCCGAGAACAACTACGGTCCAAGCTCTCTCGGTCGAATACTGGAAAACATCAGGAGAGAGGGTAACCCTTACGGAGAGCCGAGGTCGAGTAGAGGCTCCTGGCTTCGAGATGAACACAAATGACAGGGTTAGCTTACTACGCAGGGTGCACGGCTGCCTATAGGCTGCAGAAAATCGCCAGGTCCAGTGCCAAGATCTTGGAAAGGCTAGGAGTGGATTTCAAAATCATAGGCTACGGTGAACTCTGCTGCGGCTCGGTTCTCTTCAACATGGGCTTGGTGGATGAAGGGGTTGAGCTCGCAAGGAAAAACGCGGAATTATTCGCTGAGATGAGCATTAGGACGTTGGTAACGGAGTGCGCGGGTTGCGCTAAAACTTTCAGAAGGGTCTACCCCGAGTATCTGGACTTTCGAATCGAAGTTCTCCATCTCACCGAGTACCTCGACACGGCTCTAAAGAGAAGCGATTTGAAGCTGGACCACGGCTCACCAGTTAGGGTAACATATCACGATCCCTGCCATCTGGGGCGGGGGCTGGGCGTTTATGATCCTCCTAGGAACATACTCGAATCAATAAAAAGCGTGGAGCTGGTGGAGATGAGACGGAGCAGGGAAAGAAGTCGCTGCTGCGGGGCGGGGGGAGGTGTTAAGGCGGGTTACCCTGAAACCGCGCAGAAACTAGGAATTCAAAGACTTGAAGACGCGGAACAACTGGATGTGGATGTGATAATCACCACTTGCCCCTTTTGTACACGCAATCTAAACGATGCGGCTAGGGCATGCGGCTCCAAGCTGCGGACGAAGGACCTGAGCGAATTCCTGCTGGACTGCATTTAGAACCCGTCGTAAACTCCTCTGTTTGCGGCCTGCGTTTTTAAAAAATGAAATAGAAATAAAAAGGGCGCTTCTAAACGTTTCCTGAGAAAACGAATTCCCCTCTGAATGGTACTCACGCGCACGGATAGACCGAAAAAACACGTTTATAGTGAGGTAAAAGGGCTTGTTGAGGGTATACAATACACTCACACGAAAGAAGGAGGAGTTCATCCCCCTCAATGGGAAAAGAGTTGGAATGTACGTCTGCGGGCCCACGGTGTATGACTATTCGCACGTGGGTCACGCGCGTTCATATGTGGCCTTCGATGTTATTAGGAGATACTTGGAGTACAAGGGCTACACCGTTATCTATATTCAGAACATTACCGATGTGGATGACAAGATTATAAAACGTGCAAACGAGCTAGGGGAAGACCCTCTGTCCCTCTCGAAGAGGTTCACCGAGGCTTATTTTGAAGACATGGAAAAGCTGAACGTTCAAAGGGCTAACATACACCCAAAGGTGAGCGACCACATACCCGAAATAATTGAGTTCATTGACCGATTAATAAAGGAGGGGTACGCCTACGAGGTTGATGGCAACGTCTACTTCAGTGTATCGAAGGCGAAGGACTACGGTAAACTGTCACATCAACCCATGGAAAACATCCTAGCCGGCGCAAGGGTGGAGGTGGACAAAAACAAGAGGGACCCGAGGGACTTCGCCCTCTGGAAAAAGGTTAAACCGGGGGAGATTTTTTGGGAGAGCCCGTGGGGTAAGGGAAGACCAGGATGGCACATAGAGTGCTCCGCTATGGCGATAAAGTACCTTGGTCCAAGCATAGACATCCACGGGGGCGGCATGGACTTGATTTTCCCCCATCACGAGTGCGAAATCGCCCAGTCGGAAGCCTACACGGGCAAACCCTTTGTGAAGTACTGGATTCACAACGGCTTTGTCACCATAAACAAGGAAAAAATGTCAAAGTCCCTTGGAAACTTTTTCACAATAAGAGAGGTTCTGGAAAAGTACGACGGTGAAACCCTGAGGTTCTTCCTTCTGAGCACACATTACAGGAGCCAGATCGATTACAGTGATAAGCATCTACAGGAGGCGAAACAGGCCCTTCAACGGATACGCGGCGCAATTAACAAGCTGAAAACATTAATCAAGCAGAGCCGGGAGGAGTCAAAAGAGCCGAGCAAAGAGGAAAGGGAGCTAATAGAACAGGTGAGAAAATCCAAGCAAAAGTTCATGGACGCCATGGACGACGATTTTAACACAAGGGAAGCGATGCCAGCTATCTTCGAGCTGACCCGAATGGTTAACTCCTTAGACGCGAGCAGCAGGATTAGCAGAAGCACCCTAGAGGAGGCTCTACAAACCTACAATGAGTTCGGGCAAATCCTGGGACTGTTCCAGGAGGAGGAAAGAAGAGAGACCTATGAGGAAACTGTGGGCAAGCTCGTAGATATTCTAATCGAACTCAGAAACAGGTTCCGCAAAGAGAAAGACTGGGAGACAGCTGATTACATACGTGAGAGAATGCGGGAAGCAGGTATTCTCCTTGAGGACTCCCGGGAGGGTACAACTTGGAAGATTATCGAGAAGTAGGTTCTACTATGAACCCACTTTGTAGGTTCCATTTTTCGAATAAAACCTAGAGCTTAGAAGTTACTCGGGATTTGGGGCGGTTTACTTGGCTTGGTCTCTTTTTTCCAATCCCATTTTGCTTATGTACATTCCATCGACCCTGAGAATAGACGAGGCGAACTCTGTGGCGCTTTTAATGGATTTAATCTTCGCGTAGCTTGGTTCTATAACACCGTATTCAACCATGTCTCTCAGCTTTTTGTTTTCAACGTCGATTCCTATCCAGTTCTGAGAGTCGCTGTGCATTGAGCGCAGCTCAAGTAGGGTGGTGGTCTCATCCATACCAGCATTCGACGCCAGAATACGCGGAACCTGTTCGAGAGCTGAGGCGAATTCGATCATCGCCAGCTGCTTCTTACCCATGACAGAATATGCGTTTTTTCTAACGTGTTTCGCGAGTTCGAGCTCTATCGATCCCCCTCCACCCACAACCTTCTGATGCATTAAAGCCACCGCGACCGCCATCATGGCGTTCCTTAACAGTCTTTCA
>JAUQYY010000258.1 GCA_030587505.1 Candidatus Sigynarchaeota archaeon | reverse complement strand
TCTGAAGTAGGGTATGGGGATTCCCAGCTCGTCGTGAACGCGGCGGCGGGGAGGCTTTAGCAGGTCCTTCATTATCCTCCATCCTTGGCCTGAGATGAGGCGTCTGAGTACGTCGTTTGTGCCTCCGCCGACTTCGAGGAGCTTGGCGTCACGCAGGAGTGCTTCGACGGGGTAGTACTTTGTGAAGCCGTCGCCGCCCATCACCTGTAGGGCGTCTTCGGCGATTTTTCTAGCGGTTTCGGTTGCGTATATCTTTGCGCTGTTCGCCTCGATGAGGGGTTCCAGTCCCTGGTCGATTAGGGAGGCTGCGTGGTACGTTAGGAGTCGGGCTGTCTTGTAGCCTATTATCATGTCAGCTATTCTGTACTGGTTGCTCTCAAACTCTATTGTGCGCTTGCCGAACTGGACTCTTCTCTGACTCATGTAGTATGAGTATCTGAGGGCTTCGCGCATGCCCGCAACCAGGCCGACGGCGATTAGGCACCTCTCCAGGTTGAGTCCGCTGATCATGCACATCCACCCCATTCCTTCTCCGCCGACCACGTTCTCCTCGGGGACGAAAACGTCCTTGAAGTTAAGGACGCCGTTGCGAACCCCGTCGAAAACCCCGAGGGCGTTTATCCGCTCAACGGTGAAGCCGGACGTCCCTTTCTCAACGTAGAGGGCGGTGAGGTGTTTGTAGGCCGCCCTGTCCGCTGGGTCGTCGCTTGTTTTCACGTAGACGAAGTAGGCGTCGGCGATTCCGCTCGTGCTGATGAACCTTTTCTTGCCGTTTATGACGTATCCGCCGTCGACGCGTTTTGCTGTGGTTGTGACGCCCGCAGCATCGGAACCGACGAAGGGTTCCGTGAGGCAGAGGGCGTTTATCTGCTCTCCCCTGGCGATCCGGGGGAGCCACTTCTCCTTCTGCTCCTCGGTTCCCAGCCTGACGAGCTGATGGGTTCCTCCGAAGCACGTTGTGCTGTATATTGTTGCGATGGTGCCGAGGCGGGCGAGTCCCTCCGCCACTATGCAGGCGCCGGTAACTCCAACCTCGCCTCCCATACCCCCGTACTCCTCGGGAATCAGTGTTCCGTACCAGCCCTTCTCACCCACCTTTCTTATGAGGTCTTCGGGATTCTCAAACCTCCAGAGAGCCTCAGCTGCGCGGGAGTGTTCTCCTCAACAAAATCTTCCACTTCTTCGGCAAGCTTTTTCTGTTTTTCAGTCCACCACGGAAACGTTTCCAAAAATCCACACCTCCAGAAAGAAGAAAATCTACACGGTCAACCATAATCTTATTCCAAGAAACCCTTTTTTGGCGCTGAATATAGAAGGAAGCGGTCTGCCCCGATTGCAGATTTCTCTGCAACCCGTAACACATGAGCGTAGAAAAACGGGACACTGCGGGAAGTTCTGACCAATACTTTTAGCCATAAGTATTGATGAAGAAAGATGGTGAAATTTAATTTAAAATTTTAGGTAATACGTCCTAAATAATGATGCAAAGGAATATGTTTTGGGTGGTATGTGTTTTTTGTTTTTGTGGGAGTTAAAAGGCGCCTTTCTGGAATTCAAGGCCTATAGGTGACTTCACCTGTGAAGTTACACGAAACGTCCAAACTTATAACACCGAAGGAGTATTTTATTTAGGGATCTTACTGTGCCATACGGTTTAGATTCTATAAATGAATAACAAAGGTTTACAAACCCGAAAGAGATTCTAAACTTTGAAGTAAATAAGATTACAAAACGAAAAATATTTCCGGATTGATGTATTTCCTTCTTAACCCTACCCAAAGGCTTGACGGTAGCCAAAGACTCATCTTGAATAGGTTGTATATGCTATCCTAGAATTATTTTTGACGCTTCAGGTGCTGGTGCAGGGGTGCATAGGGGCTTCAAGAAGTAGACTAATGTCCAACACTACCCCGAGCAGTTCAGGAAGTCGAGAGGCCATTAGGGAGAAACACCAATCCAACTGCTGATCACCGACAAATAAACCGGTGCTATTGTTTTTCATTGTTCTTACATTCTTTTTCCGAACAGCTCTTTCATAAGCGCTGTCTTGTCTATCTCTAGGTGAGCGGCAACGTCGGCTAGGATGCTGTTCAGGGTTCCAACTTTCAAAGATTTATGTTTAGGTATAGTAATATGATGTTCTCCCCTCAGAGTTGTTGTCAGTCTCATGTGGCTTCCTGTCTGCCGTGTTACCGCGTATCCGTACTTTCTGAGGAGCTTAGATAGCTCCTCGCCGCTAATGTCTCTTGGAATTTTCATACGGTTATTACCTCGTCCTTCACTAGGTGCAGCCTAATGATTTTAGGCATTTGTTCCTCCTCAAAGTGGCATCTCACGGCGTCTCTAACGGCTTCTCGAAGTTCCTCCAGACTTTCTGCCTCTGTGTAAATGGAGTATCCCAGTGCTCTGGCTTCGTATCCACCCTCCATTGATTCCTCGACAAGAAATATTATCTCTTTCATGTCACTTAAACTCTCCAAACAATCATCTTTTAATCAAAGCTGCAAGTTCCCAAAATATTGACCAAGCTTCTTTATTTCCTAACACATTTTTAAACTTAGTCCCTTTTAAACACCCTACGCTTCACTTCTGAGGAAAGTCGATCAGAGCACTTTTAGAACTGAAAAGTGTCTCTTAGAAGGGACTAATGGCTTAGTGGAGGAAAGCCATCTCAAGCAGTCCATTCACCCGCGTTTGAGTGTTTGCTCCGTTCTGCTGACGTGAATTTCACAGGATCCTAAATTTCTGATTAAAAAGTTGGGGAAAAGAAACATCCCCAAATTTTGCGTCGATGATTGTGTGTTACAGGCCGTATTTTCTCCAGTCGGGTTTGCGCTTGTCTAGGAAGGCTTTGGCTCCTTCGCTGAACAGGTCGCCTCTCATGAGCATGGATATTGCCATTTCGGCCTCGATGCGTAGAGCCTCCTCGAGGGGGCGTCCGATCCCCCTGATTATGGCTTCCTTGTCTGACCTTATGGCTCCCTGGGGAAGCTCACATATTGACTCAGCCAGTTCGCGGGCGCGGTCCATGAGCTTCTCCTGGGGTACAACCTCTGAAACCAGTCCGATGCGCAGCGCCTCCTGGGCGTCGAAGCGCCGACCCGTGATGACGAGCTCAAGGGCTTTGGCGAATCCGACTATGAGGGGGAGGCGCACGGTTCCGCCGTCTGCGAGAACTATGTTCCATCTTCGCTCAAGCAGGCCGAACTCGGCGTTTTCGGATGCGATTCGTATGTCGAGGGTTAGGGCTGTTTCGAGACCCGCGGCGAAGCAGTAACCGTTGATCGCGGCTATGGTGGGTTTGAAGATGTCCAGGCGGCGGGTGTACCCGCAGGGTCCGGGATTGTTGTAGATGTGAACCCTGAATTTGTCGTAGTCTCTGAGTTCCTCGAGGACTCCCTTTTGGAAGGCGGCGTCCTTCAGGTCCCACCCGCTACAGAACGCCTCATCGCCGGCACCCGTCATAATGGCGACGAAAGCGTCATCGTCATCTCGAAACGTCTGCCAAGCCTTGTGGAGCTCCTTAGCGGTTTCCCAGTTGAGGCAATTATGAACCTCAGGACGGTTAAGGGTTATGGTCACGATGTGGCCGTCCTTCTCATAGAGGATGTTTTTATACGACACAGAAACACCTCCAAGCATTTGCTTCACAATCTTTTAGGAAACGCCTGCTCATATTTAAAAACAAGTAAAAAACTCAAACGAAGTGTTGAGGGAACTACGACTGGCTAGATTGAGGTTCCCCATTTTATCAGCTATTAAAGACCGTTTCACTCCTTGTTTAAGACGCGAGACAATAAAAACCTAAAAGCAATCCTCTGAAAAAAAGAGGGATGTTTGTAGTTTTCGTAACTGTGAAAAATGTGAGAAATACGTGAGAAAAAGTATTTCGCGAGATTCTTGAAAACCATTAGAGGATAAAAATTTTTTCTAATTTATTGTTGATCTCCTTTTTGAGCGCTTTCCCGACTTCACCTATCTCTCCTATTACAAACTTTTTTAGAATCGTAGCAACTTTATCAAGTTTTATGATAGAATCAACTTTTAAACCGGTTAGTTTAAATTCGGGATGGTTCTGTCCGATAACAACATCAGTAATTGTCGGGGCTTTAGGAACCCTCGACGAGATAAGGGCAACTATAGCATCCTTTCTTCCCTCATGAAGCACGAGAGCTGGTCTCATCTTTGCAGCTGTTAGATCTGTAAAAGGAAAGGGAATAAGAACGATCTTGCCTTTCATTCGTATCTAACCTTTAGATCTTCGACCCCGTAAATGTCTGGTTCGTTTTCGAGAAATTTTAACGATTTTTCGGAAATCTTCATCATAGAAAGAATTTCTGTTTCGTAAATGAGTTCATCGAGCTTTTTTTGAGATTTCAACTACGTACTTTTTTATTTCCTTCAATTCAGCTTCAACATTCATGCTCCAAAAGTAAGCAGGATTATTATTAATTCTTTCTCCCAAGTTGAACCCATTGATAATTACCTTTTATATAGTTCCAACTACCTTCCATACAGTCAACGTTTTCTAAAAAACAACTTGAATAATCCTGATGGAATACCTCAACTTTCAGGCTTTTTCGGATTTACCCGTATAAAAACCGTCTTGATGCCCTTTTAAGGGTCTTAAAAACACACTTCGAACCGAACGCGTCCAAAAATTGAAATCCTTTTTATTTTAGTTCCTTCGGGCACGATGTAATATGTGTGTTTTTTGAGGGGGTGTATGTGACTTAGCGGTTATGAAGGGAGATTTGTGAGGGATTTTTTGCGGGAATCAAGGCTCAAAGGGGAGATAGACAAACCACTAACAAACCCCAAAAAAATAAAATACATACTTACTACATCATGCCCCTTCGAACCGTAAACTTTTAATCAAACTATAAGTATTTAGGTGAACAAAATCAATGGGTAAAACTTCTTTACGTTTTGCTTACTTTAACGGTGGTGAAGCGTGTTGGATTATGATGTGATTGTGATTGGCGGTGGTATCGGAGGCACCGCTGTTGGGGCTCTGCTGTCACACGGCGGTTTGAAAACCCTGCTTGTTGAGAGAAACGAGGTTGTCGGTGGCCGCTGTAGCACCTACGAGAGGGAAGGCTTCAAAATAGATGTTGGTGTTCACTCCTTTGGAAGAACTGGTAAGGGGCCCCTCGGCAGGGTTCTCAGCATGATAGGGATGGAGGACGTTGTTGAGTGGGTTCTCGCGCAGAAGCCTGGACCCGTGATGCACTATCAGGGAAAATTCTGGAAGTTCCCCCGAGAGCTCGAGAAGCTGGTTCCCCCCTCAGACTTCTCAGGCCTCACTAAGCTGTTCACCGACATGATGCAGATTCAGGACACGAAGGAACTCGACACGGTCGACCTCAAGTCTTGGATGTCTAGGTACACCGAAAACACCCTCATTCACTCGTTTATTAACAACATTTGCGCCCTGTACTTCGTGGTTCCCTACTACGAGGCTTCCGCCGGCGAGTTTGTCAGGTGTCTGTCCACCCTCACCAGGGACCTTAGCACCGGGTACGCGAAGGGTGGGTGTGTTTCGATTCCCCTGGCGTATGCTCAGGGAATACGAAATTTTGGAGGGGATGTAAGAACAGGGGTTTCGGTTGAGAGGATCGTGGTGGAGGAGGGAAGGGTTCAGGGAGTTGAGCTTGAAGGCGGCGAGTTCGTCTCGTCTAGGATTGTTATCAGCAACGCGGGGATAAGGGAGACCGTGAACAACCTCGTGGGCAGGAACCACTTCGACAGCGAGTACCTTGAAAAGATAGACGGGCTCAAATACTCGATGAGCGCCATCACCCTGAAGCTCGCGCTGGAGAAGCCGATAACACACTACAAGATAATCAACTCACTGACCATGGAGGACCCCCGAGGAGAAGTTCAGCTCGATAATGGAGGGCAAGGTTCCAGACACGGTGGACCTGTTCATCCCGGTTCCCTCAAACTACGACCCCAGCCTAGCGCCCGAAGGCAAACAGTTAATCATAGCGGGCACAGCGGTTCCGCGGGAAAACTTCGAAAGAAACAGGGAGAAGTGGATAAACAACTCCATGAAAACCCTGGAGGAGATCTTCCCCGAACTCCCAAGCAACCTCATGTGGTGGGAGGCCACAACACCGAAAGACTTGGAACACCTCGGAGGGAAAGAAGCAACCGTCGTGGGAGTCGCCCAAACAGTGGACCAGGTTGGAGACAAGAGACCCTCACAGGTCCTACCCGTCGAAGGCCTCTACGTTGTTGGCGGAGACGCGGGAGGATGGGGCATAGGAACCGAACTCGCAGCCACGAGCGCCATCGAACTCTCAGAAATAATCCTAAAGAAGACAGAGAGAGCCAAGCGGTAGCTCACCCAAATCTCAGTCCTTCACTCAAACATCCTTTCAGGTACGCGTGTACGGGCGGCTGAACCGTTTAGAGTTTGAAGTCGTCCCTGTCGAAGACGGATTCGAGTTTGATTCCGTGGGACGCCAGCCTCTCCTTGGCTCCCTCGAGCAGGTCGACAATTATCACCGCGTGCTCCACTTCGCACCCGGCTTCTCTGACGGCTTTAGCCACGTTGAGGAGCGACTCCCCGCTCGTCGCCACGTCGTCCACCAGCACCGGTTTCTTTCCGAGGTTGCCCTCGATGCGCTCCCTAAGACCGTACTTTTGGGTCCGTTTCCGCACGTAGAAGCCTGGAACCCCGCCCAGTGCGCATATAGCCGAAACGATGGGGATGGAGCTGTCCTCTGTTCCTCCCACGCAGTCGGCGTTGTGCCGCTTAATCATGGGCATCATGACCTCGGCTATCAGCCTGCAGCCCGTGGGGTCGAGGGCGATGGGTCTCAGGTTGAAGTAGAAGGTGCGCATCCTCGTACTCGACAGAATTATGGGTTT
>JAUQYY010000240.1 GCA_030587505.1 Candidatus Sigynarchaeota archaeon | reverse complement strand
TCCGCCCACCCTTGGGGCAAACAGACCTACACACCCCACAACCAACACACCTATCCACATCAACAGTAATCCGAACCATCACAAACCCAGCCCACGAAACCTATGAAAACCACAAAGCCACAAGATAATAATCTTACCACCCACACAAAACCAAAAACCCAAAAACAAACCAAGACGCACACGGCAATCCGAACTACAAAATAAAAAACGGCACAAAACAAAAAAGAGCTAGGGCTCCAAGTCCCGGGACGTTTTGCCTAAAAGACTACGGAAAAGATTACTCGACATCTTCACCTTACTCTCCCTATCACCCTGAGAGCCCTTCAAATCAACCTTAGGCTTCTGAGACTTCAACTCGGAAAGAACACTCGCAACCGAACGCAGAAAATCAGGATTAATACGCCACTCAACCCCCTCATCCCCAACCCTCGACTCCAAAAAATCGCAACCCAAACTCTCCTGAAACTGCCTCAAAATAGTGCTCACACGCACTACACCAACACCACGATCCCAACTACGAGCCACACGACACAACTCGAAAACACTACACCACTCCCCCCCACTCAAAAAATCAAAAATAGCCCGCTTACACAAATCACCCCCAATCAAACGCCTCAAAACATCACACTTACCCGAACCAGCAGAACCCGAACCACCACTACTAAAAACCGACGCGTGCAAACCATCCTCAAACATGAAGGCAAGCCTCCAACACAACGAATCTAGCTAGTCGACCGTTAAAAAATCTCCAACAAAACACAATAAAAAGCCTAGTAACACACAAAAAATACACACATAACCCCGCAAAAAACACCCCAAACAATAAAATAGAAGCATACCACTAAACGACAAGTAACCATAACTCTACAATAAAAAATATAAACAAAAGACAATGAAAACAACCAAAAAATTTTTATTCACAAAATACCATAGATTCAACGGGGAAGTTAAACCTCACGCTACGCAATCCACACTAAGCTCACTAATCGCTTTCCCCCCTCACTTGCATTGTCGTTGTTGGTCTTCTTTTTTTGTTGGTGTGGGCGTAAGCCGCCGTCACGGCGGTGGGCGGTGGGGCGCGAGGGCTTCCCCGAAGTTTTATTTTCTTGCTTTGCCTTTTTCTGTTTCTTCTTGTTTTTGTTCGCTGGTTTTGCTGATGGTGGACACTTGTAGCTCAGAAAAGGAGGGGTTTAGACTTTTTTGAACTGTTTCTGTTTGTCTGTAACAGAAGCTTGTTTTTCCAAAAGGGTTAATGATAATATTTGTGGGGCTGTTGTGGGTTTTGTTGTGGTGGTGCTGCGGGTGATGTTGTTGGTGTTTGTTTGAATTGGGAGAGAAAGTGGGGTCGGAGGATTTTTGTTTTGAAAAATAGTTTTGGTTTTTTGCCCTTTTTGGGGCTTTAGGGTTTTGTTTGTTTATTCTTCGATTATTAGTTCTTCGACTCCTTCTTTTGTTATTTTGTGGATTTGTATTCTGCCGCCTGAGGCGGTGTCTCTGGCTTTGGCTGCTTTTACTGCTCTTATGGCGAGTTCTTTTCCTTCTTCTACGGTCATTCCGTCTTTGTACTCGTCTTCTAGGACTCCGAATGCTATTACGGATCCTGATCCTGTGGCGCCGAATTTGGGTTCTTCTAGTAGGCTTCCTAGGGAGTCTAGCGTGTAGATGTGTGATCCGCTGTCGTCGACTCCGCCTAGTACGAGCATGCTGACGTAGGGGTACATTCTGTTCTGGTATAGGAGTACGCTTGTTAGTTGTGCTGCTGCTTTTACTGTTACTTCTCTTCCGAGTTCATACTTTCTGAGGTTGAGGTTTGCTGCCATTATTTTTGCTACTTGTTGGCAGTCTGCTACGCTGCCGGAGATGGTCATGGAGATTCTGGGTGCTATTTTGTATATTTTGGGTGCTGTGATGTTTGCTACCACGTTTCCCATTGTTGCCTGTGATTCTGTCGCCAGCACGACTCCGTCTTTGCAGACGATTCCCAGGGTTGTGGTTCCGGTCATGTAAACATTATCCATAATTTTTTTGTCTCCGTTCATCAAATCACCTCGAGGAGACCTGAACTTTTGAGGCGGAGGTTTTCGAGGTCTCGTTGACTTTAGATTATCCTCACTCCTTATATTTTTTGAGTGCGGTGTAGTGTCCGCCTGTTCAGGATGTTTGAATGCGTGTCAACCATTTTTTCGCAGCGGTGGGATTCGGGCAATGAGAGTTGCTTAAATCCTCCGCCTTCGTGCTTGTGTTTGTCTCCGGAAGAGTTCTTCTTCCGCGTTCTAGTTGACACAGCTTTAACTCTTTTTACTATCCTTTGGGTGGTTTCTGTTTTTATTGACTTGGTAGGTAAAGTATTAATACTTTTTTATGCCCCGGGAGCTGTTTTTCTGTGTTTTGCTTATCCTGTTTTCTGAGTTTAGTTGTTTTCATTTCCGTATGCTTGAGATTTTTGATGCGGGAGGGTTTAAGTTTTTGGCTGGTTTTTTCTTCGCGGTTTCGGGTGTACTTTGGTGAGGGAACTAAGGGATTAGTTTTGGAGACGGTGTTGGATGTGTTCACGTATCTATGCAGCTTATCTCAAGCTTACTTTACTGCATTATTGTTCAACCTACTCTCCCACCGTACTTGGGGTATCTTTGGAGCAGCATGCCCTCGACAATTATGGGTGTGTTTCTCGTTGCTATCGCCATCGCCTCGCGGAGTTTACTCTCCCTCTCAGCGTAAATGTTCATCAGCCTGTCTCCTCTAGACACCTTATAGCCGATCTTGTAGTTTAAAACCACACCTGCTCCCTTATCCCGGGGCGCGCCAGCCGCTCGTGCGATCTCAGTTATAATCCTGTTGTCCACGTGGGTTACGTACCCGTCTGCGTTCGCTTCTATGCCTGCAACGTGATCACCGATGGGGATGTCCTCGGGTCTCACGTTTGGATCGCCACCCTGCGCCTCGATTATCTCTCGCATCTTTTTCAAAGCCTTTCCGCTTCTGAGTGTTTCCTTAGCGTAATCCTGACCCTTGTTCCTGGGTGCAACGCCCCCCAGTTCCAGAAGGAAACCCGCTAGCGCTGTTGACTTCTCAACAAGGCTGGTGGGCCCACCACCCATTAGGGCTTCGAGCGCTTCCTTCGCCTCAAGCGCGGGGCCCACAGCGTGGCCAACTGGCTGACCACCGTAAGTGATCCCACAATAGGTCACTATTCCTAACCTTTTTCCAATTTCTACAAACACGTTCGCGAATCGCTCAGCCTCCTCCATGGTTTTCATCTTGGTGCCTTCTCCCACTGGAATGTCCAAAACCAGGTTGTCGATTCCAACCGAACACTTTTTGGCGATGATGCTAGCAATCATCTGGGAAACGGGGTCGATTCGAAGGGGGTGCTCGACCTGAATGATTAAATCATCCGCGGGCGCAAGGTTTAGCGCGCCGCCCCAAACCAGAACTCCCCTCGTCTTTTTAACTATCTCCTGAAGCTCGTCTGCCCCGAAGCTCACGGGAGCTAGGACCTCCATGGTGTCCGCTGTCCCACTCGGACTAGTGATCGCCTTACTGCTGGTCTTGGGAATCAATAGTCCGGAGGCAGCAACGATGGGAACGATTAGAAGGCTGACCTTGTTACCTGGCACTCCTCCAGCGCTGTGCTTGTCGAACGCGGGTTCGTCAAAGTCGATTTTTTCTCCGGTTTCAACCATGGAGCGTGTGAGGTATTCGGTTTCGTCCATACTCATACCTACGAACTGCTGTGCGAGGACAAAAGCCGCTATTTCGATCTCGCTCAGTTCTCCATCTACTATGTCTTGGACGATTTCGTGTATCTGTTCATAGTTTAGTGTTTCCCCTCTCATTTTTTTGTGGATGTACTCCATGGATAGGGGTATGCTTGTGGTTGTTACTTCCAAGGTTTCCCCGCTGCTGCAGTTGAAGAAATTCTTTATGGGTGGGGTGATGCCGATCTCTCCTTGGTCTACGTAGGAGCGTGTTATGTTCACTATTGCTGTAAGCTCTTTTTTCAGCGCTTTCACCTTTACCCTATCGTGGGGTCTAACCCCAAGACTCATGGCGTCGTCTTGGTTGAGGAGAACGGCCTTTCCGCCGGTGAAAATGTCGACAAGTTTAACCTTTAGATTCAACGTTGTTCCCTTCATTAAGAATTCACGGGCTGAGGGATGGCTTATCGCTGTTCTGTCCGCCGGTTTCTATACGCGAGGATGCTTTTCTGGTACTTAATACTGTGTTTATAAAAATTTAAGTATTGTTTACTCTTATCTTGTTTCCGTTCCGAGTTCAAGAACCCTACTTTAGTGTTCGTAACATTCGGGTTGACTTATACTTAATTTGAATGCTTTTATTAATGAAGTTATCTGCGCTGTTTGTTATTTTGACTCTTCTGGAGGGGAAAGTTTATAATCAACAGATGCAGGTTATCGTGGTGGCCAGACCGGGTTAGGGTTGGTGACGCTTCCCGTTTCGCGTGCTTTGGTAAAATTTTTCCGTCGGCGGCTAAGGAGAATGATTTTAAGCTCATAGTTTCAAGAGTTACATAGAGTACGTTATGTGGCGTTTTCGTAGCGGAGGAGTTGAAATGAGATTCTCGGTGATGGCAGATTTCTACGAGAAAATAGAGGCGACGTCTAAGCGTTTGGAGATGACTGATCTTCTGGTTCAGCTTTTCCGTGAGACTCCCAAGGATTTGATTGACAAGGTGGTTTACCTCACGACTGGGAGATTGTATCCCCTGTTTGTTCCGATAGAGCTGGGCCTGGCGGAAAAACTGGCTGTTCGTAGTGTGGCAATGGCTTCGGGCAGAAGTGTGGGTGAAGTTGAGGAGAAGCTTAAGAAAACGGGGGACTTGGGATTAGTTACAGAACAAATCCTGGAAAGCAAAAAACAAACCTCTCTTTTCCAAAAGCCGTTAGAGGTTCTGGATGTTTATGAAACTCTAGACAAGATAGCGAGGGCTGCGGGGACGGGATCCGTTGAAACAAAACTCAGACTGCTCTCGCGGCTTCTGCTTGACGGCACACCTAAGGAGGCGAAATACATAATAAGGATGGTTGTTGGCGCTCTGCGTCTGGGCATCGCCGAGTACACTATACTCGACGCCCTGGCGATAGCGTACACGGGAGAAAAAGAAAACAGGCCTATACTGGAGAGAGCTTTCAACATCACTTCGGACCTTGGACTTGTGGCGAAGACGCTCGCCACCGAGGGTTTGGAAGCCGTAAAAAACTTTAGGGTTACTCTCGGGAAACCGGTTAGGATGATGCTCGCTCAGCGGCTTTCCACCCCCGAAGAGATTTTGGAGAAGATGCAGGGTGAGTGCGCCGTGGAGTACAAGCTTGACGGGGAGAGGGTCCAAGCGCACAAGAATAACGGTGAGGTTATGTTGTACTCTCGCCGACTCGAAAACATAACGGAGCAGTATCCGGACATCGCAGAGCTGATCAGAAACAACATTAAACCGGAAAAGGCGATTGTTGAGGGCGAAATAGTTGCTTTCGATCCGCAGACGGGGGAGCTACTACCGTTCCAAACGCTGATGCGTCGTAGGCGAAAATACGGGATAAAAGAAGCGGTGGAGGAATATCCCGCGAGCATAAACCTCTTCGACCTGCTTCTGGTTGATGACACCGACTACACGATGACCCCCTATCCTGAGAGAAGGCGAAAACTAGAGGAAATCGCTGAGGAAAACGACAGGATAAAACCCGTCAAAGCCAAACTTGTGGACAATCCTGAAGATTTTGAAACCTTCTTTGAGGAGGCCATAGAGACTGGATGCGAGGGCCTGATGGCGAAGTCGATACAGCCAGACTCCATTTACGAAGCGGGAAGCAGGGGTTTCAAGTGGATAAAGTACAAACGGGAATACAAAACCGAAATGATAGACACCATAGACACGGTGATAGTGGGCGCATTTATGGGAAGAGGAAAAAGAGCGGGAACCTACGGAGCACTACTGGTAGCAGTGTACGACCCCGAACAAGATATGTTCAGGACGATATCAAAGGTGGGAACAGGCTTCAGCGACACAGACCTGGAGGCGTTACCAGAAATGCTCGAAAAATACAGGATAGAACACAAGCATCCTAGGGTCGACTCGAAGCTAGAGGCGGACGTGTGGTTCACCCCGGCGAAAGTTATTGAGATAATAGGCAGCGAGTACACACTGAGCCAGGTACACACCGCAGCTTACGGGGTCATAAAAACGGACAGCGGGATAGCTGTGAGATTTCCCAGATTCACTGGAAGGTGGAGAGACGATAAGAGCCCCGAGGAAGCGACAACAGTGGATGAAATAATACAAATGTACAGAGAACAAATAAAAACCCAGTCAAACAAATAGTGGGGTGGCAACCCATCCGAACTGGTGTCTGGAGAAATTCGGGGAGCACGTTCTAGTTCAGACCCCCAACCTCTCTTTAACCAGGTCAATGGAAACTCCTGAAACTCTGACCACCTTGCTCCTGTTCTTGATGCCTTTAACAATGCTAACATTACTGGAGGAGACCCCAAGAAGTTTCGCCAGCGCCCTTACCAATTCCCGGTTGGCCTTACCTCCAACAGGGGGTGAACTAACCTCCACGACTATAAACTCCTCTTCGATTCCGGAAGGACACTTGAGCCGCG
>JAUQYY010000229.1 GCA_030587505.1 Candidatus Sigynarchaeota archaeon | reverse complement strand
GTCCTATTGAGACCGCTAAGAGCAATTTAGTGTATATGATAGAGAACTGGGATAAGGGAATAGTTAATCTGAGCACCCCGGCAAAACCCATGGTAGCGGGGGGTGGAGTTTCAGGATCCGAGCGCCCACTCGGATCCTTTTGAACCACCGACCTCCGGGTTATGAGCCCGGCGGGATCCCTGGCTTCCCCACCCCGCTTCCCACCGGGGTGCTCAGGTCAGTAGTTTGGAAAGATCTTCATAGCCTATGCTCCGCCCCGCCAGGCTCGGCTCAGACCTCTTGATCTGAGCCCATACTTGTATCTACGAGGAGTAGTATAAAGATTTCGCTTCAGTGTAGTCCCTATATTGTGGTCATTTTTTATCATGCGAGTGGGTTTATATACTCTAGTGCAGTTTCATGATGGCTCGCATGATATCATCACAAGGCTTAAATAACTACTCAAATGAGATTAAAAAGAGGAAAGCCCAAGAACAGAAGTAATCAAAAGATAACTGAAAGTCAGGAAGGATTTGCTGTCGTGGTTGGAACCCTACGCACCATGAAGCAATCAAAAGATAACTGAAAGGAGGTTGAGCTAACCGTGGTCATAGGTAGGGGAGCTTCTAAAAAGTCGCTAGTAGAAATAGGATTGACCTATCAGCTTTGTGGTGACCGTAAGATTTAAATAGGGATATCCCGACGAATACGAGGTCGAAAATGTCCATATATGATAGAGTACATTTCAGAATGATATCCTTCGTTCATGATACTCTCTATGGCCTATTTGTAAACCCCTACAAGCTTTTGAATGCAGCAGGACTCAAGCCCGGACAGAAAGCACTGGAAGTTGGCTGTGGTCCCGGCCTTTTTACAATTCTAGCAACAAAAATAGTAGGAGAGAAAGGAAGTGTTTATGCATTAGATATTAACCCAATGGCAGTTGAGACCGTGCGACGTAAGAAACTGTTAGACGCTGTGACCAAGAACAACTTGTTTTCCTTCAGAGAGAAAACCAGTGGAGTGTTTAAATTTGAAAAAAGTTAGAAAACATCGGCATAGTAATTTTCAAAAATATATTCTCACGGCTTTACTGAAAGAGGGGTCGTTGAGTTTAAAGGAGTTAGAAGAAAGAACGTTCGTGTTTGTCTATCATTTCCACGGATTTGGATATAGCCTACATAAGGAAGTAGAGAAAAATGTGTTTGGTTTTCTCTCTCGGTTTGGATATCAACCAAAAGAGGATTATTCTACAAGGATGAAGAAATGGCGTGAAAAACATGAAAAACAAATTAACATCCAGCTAGAATGCGAAAACCTAATTGAACAGGGCATGCTAAAGCTAAACGAAGAAAACAAGTATGAACTAACTGAAAAAGGGAGGGAAGAAGCTGAAAAAAGCGCAAAGGAGATGGAAAAAGCCGCAATTTCTATTAGAGATCGATTGTTAAGCCCAACAGCAGCCGCAAGAAACACTGTCATTGCTGATTTCTTTCTAGCGGTAATGAAACTCTTAGCTGGGTTCTTTAGTGCCAGTGTCGGTTTAATCGCAGACGGTGCAGACGCTGCCATAGATACGGTTTCTGCTTCCGTTGTATGGGCTGGAATAAAGTTTAAAAAGGAATTCTTGGGAACTTTGATCATCATCTCAATGATGTTCATAACTGCCATTAGCGTTGGATATGAGTCAGTGACTAAGATCATAGATGCTATAACCGCGACAATACCACCAATATCAATGCCCTACCTAGTTGTTGCAGTTGAAGGGATAGCGCTTGTAGCGGCGGCCATTCTGCATTTTTATCAACGTTACGTAGGAAAAAGCAATGGAAGTTTAGCACTTATTTCGCAGTCGATTGACTCCAAGAACCACATCTATGTTGCAGCTGCAGTCATCATAGGAGCCATTTTCTCAGTCTTCGGGATACACTTTGTCGATGCGTTAATTGGCGCGTTTGTCGCCACTAGAATTCTCATAGATGGGTTCGAATTGTCAAAAGAGGCTCTCTCTTCCATCAAGGGAGAAGAAACCGATTTCTCCAAATATGAAATACCACTCGAAAGGCACTGGCATCTAAGTAAGCTAGAGACCTTCAGAACTTGGGTGCTGTATTCCATTAAAGAAGATAATCTAAACACAAAAGAAGAATTAATCAATTCGTTGGAAAGAACCTTCAAACCGAAGTATATTCCCATACTAAGCGAGTTCAGATTTGCTCTTGGGAAAGGATTTAATTTTGAAAAGGAATTTGACAATCTCATCAAACCATTACTGGAGGAAAAATTCATAATTAAAAAGGGTAAAAACTTCATTTTAACAGAAGACGGAAAAAATCGCGTCAACAGAATATTCAGAAACATCAGATATCATCAAAGTGGATAGGCACGGGCTATTTTGCTCATTGCATCCCGCCTTCGATCTTGTAGAGGATCTAAGGCCCACCTAGAAATGTCAATTATTAAACGTATATACAAACCTAACCCACCACACTTGCAAAATTTGCACAAATTACATTTAAGTTATTGGCTGTATGCGCGGATTTGAGTTTCGTTTTTAGAAAAATCATAAATGCAGAAAGAATTAATTAGTGGATTGAAGTGGAGAAGTTATGGAAAAAAGCAAAATTATCGTTGCAATAGTTTCGGTGATAGTAACAATTTGTGTGATTGGATACATTGTTACATTACCAAAGCCAATTTTGGAAGAACCCAACTGGATTGTTATAATTGCACTACTATTTTTGTATTGGACGCTTTTCATTAATTGGTATTCGAAACGTAAAAGAGAATAACTCTATCGCTCTACGCAACTTGATAATCCAACATCTAAGCTTCCTCTACTGTTTAAGAAAAGCATCTGGAAATTTTCAAGATCTCACACTCCTTCAAAATGATTTTTGATTAAATCAAAAACGTGGATTATAAACGTGTATGTGAACCTAACCTCTGCACTTATTCAAAAACTAGGTTCCGAAGTGAGTTTTTGATGTTTTAGAAAATTTAGGGGCAGTGGAAATCCTCATTAACCTCCACCGTTAACTTCTTAGTGTTATGAAAATCGAAGGTGATGAACCTAGAATTTTTGTGCGGGAAGCTCGTGCTTCTGACCGTGAGGCAGTTTTCAAGTTCTGTGAAAAAACGTGGAGTTGGGGAGATTACATACCCGAGGTCTGGGACAGGTGGCTTAAGGAAGAAAAAGGAAGAGTTTTCGTCGCCACCATCAACGGTGTTCCCGTCGGAATCTCCCATCTGAGCGTAGACAGCTCAGATGAAGTTTGGCTTAGCGGTGCCAGAACGGATCCAAATTACAGACGTAAAGGCGTGATGACCGCCATAACGAAAAAATGTTTGGAATACGCGAAAACGAAAAATGCAAAAGTTGCGAGACTCGTGACGGATTTCGATAACGTTGCTGCACGGGCGGTGTTAAAAAAGCTAAAATTTAGACCGGTAGCCGAGTTCATCGAAACCTCAAGTGAAAAAATCACCGTGGAAAAAACCGAGAGCCCTCGATGGGCGTGCATAGATGAAACGGAGACGCTGTGGAATTATCTGCAAAAATCAGAAGTTTACAGAAAATCGGCTGGCTTGTACACAGTTCTGTTCCACTGGTTCTCTCTGAGAAGAGAAGACCTAAAACGTTTTGTTCACCAACAGAAGGTAATAGTGCATGAAAACAGTAGAGGAATCGTAGACGGTTTAATGTTAATTGACGACGCAACAGCCCGCGAATGGCGTGAAAGCACGCTACAAACATGTTATATCGACGGCGACTACAAAGCAGTTCTCGACATGACAAGATTTCTTAAAAACCACTGCCACAGTCTAGGTATAAAAAAGATCTACGGATTCGCGTGCAAACACACCCCGATTGTGAAAGCTTTAGAAAAACTCGGCTTCGAACCGGAGGATATAGAGATAGTGTATGAAAAGCGATTATAAACGAGGTCTAAGCTGAAACGTGATGGATAAACGTTTTAGGTGTAAACTGCAGTATTCCTTTGGCTTGATAAGCAAACCCTCTGGCAACCAAAACCTTCAGTATCTTTTCTGGACACAAACATTTCCTGATTAAAATTTCTAAGGCGTGCGTATAATTTCTGTTGAGTTCACGAACAGCCAGAAGCTGATGCTTACGGGACAAAACATAATCTTTACACTCAACAAGATAAGCCAGAGACATGTCAGGCTTAACAGCCAAAACATCACAGTGGTTTCGACGGGTGAAAACAATGTAGCCTTTCTTCTTGAAAGCCTCAGCAACCCTGTCCTCAAGAACAGCTCCGCTCATAGCGATTTCCCTCTAAACTATCTTCTGATCCGCCTTTTATATATCAGCAGCAAAGCCACAATCACTCCAACGATTATAACCACTGTAACTCCAACATATACCCATGAAGGCTTCTCTGGCTCATTGACAATTACGGAAATTATCGAGCTTGTCTCTTCGCTTCCCAGTATAACAGCAGTGCTTTTAA
>JAUQYY010000225.1 GCA_030587505.1 Candidatus Sigynarchaeota archaeon | reverse complement strand
CTGTACCTAACCCTTCTAAGATCAAGGAACGGTTGCATGTCCGCTAGGGAGATAAGCAACGTTCTGGACTACTCAAGGCAGATGACCTACAGGCTGCTGACCGAACTGATCCAGAAGGGTTTCGTACGCCAAACACTTGAGCGGCCGAGGAGGTACATCGCAGTTAGCCCAGTGGACGCTCTGGATTCACTGATAAACGTGAAAAAGCAGCAGATAACCCAGTTGGAGAAGATTAAGCCGGGTCTGGAGGACCTGCTCTCCAGCCTCGACACTCGCGAAGTGGAGAACCCCGAGTTCCGCTTAATCCACAACCGCCAGAACATTTACTCCGCGATGGCCGACATAGCCCTACGCGCAGAGAAGAGCATAGACCTTCTAACGGATGAAAAAGGTTTGTATCTCTGCTCTCTCTTCGGGTTGACGGACATTTTCAACGAGATTTCTAAGAACGGGGTTTACGTGAGGCTTTTAACAAAAGTTACCCGCAGCAACGCCGACACGGTTAAGAATCTTAACCCGAGGATTCGCGTCAAGCACGGATTCCACCCCGATCAGAACATCCTGATCGCCGACGAGAGGAGCGTACTCACCTTCATTCAAACAAACGACGCCAAGAAGATGAGGTCCAAAGCAGACTCCGCCTTTTTCACAACCTCAAGCACGTTTATCATCCAGCAGAAAAACATTTTCAACTACTTCTGGGAAAACGCTCTGGACATCAAGACTAGGCTGGCTGAAATCGGACACGGTGAAGAGTACCAGATACAACCCCTAATCGGGGAGAGAAACCTGATAAAAAAGATGGCAGAACTGGTTAAAGAAGCCGAAAACGAAATCCTAGCCTTCTTTTCCGGGAAATACCTGACCCTATACAAGGCCAGATTCCTCAACTTCATTAGGGATGAAAACATACCCGGCGAAATAATCTACTTACTCCTGCCCCCCAATTATCCAGAATCCGAAAAAGTTGACCAGCTTCTCAGCCTCGGAATAAACCTCCGCCATGTGAGAACACCTAGAAAATGGTTTCTGGCGGAAGACCCCTTGCCCCGGATGGCTATCTATGACGGAAAATCAGCGGTTGTCATGCTCGAAGACGTGCCAGACTCCCCAGCCTTGGACGCCGGCTTCTGGACAACCCACAAGAGCTACGTTTCGAAACTCCGAGAAAAATTCTTCGAAGTCTGGAAACACTCTAAACCCGTAGCCAGAAGCAAGGACCAGCATGTCCAAACAGAGTACAGAAGCTAACCCCTAGGGGGTGAGCCGAGACCCTTCAAGCGGCTACCGATTGTATGTCCGGAAGGGAAGAAACAAATTTTTTTAAGTGGAAACCAAAGAAGGTTAAGCTTAACAGCCTGACCCACTCTGGCAAAACACAAGTTAGCACCTTTAAGGTGGTTGAATGAGTAAGAAGCGTTTGTTTAAGGAAGGGGTCTTCAAGGAGGGATCCCTTGAGAGCGGCGCCCCGATCCTCGTGGGTAGCAGGTGCAAGTCCTGTGGCCGTGTCTACTTCCCGAAGAAGAGGGTTTGCCCCGAGTGCATGACCATCGACGAAATGGAGGAGGCTGAGCTCAGCCGCAGGGGAAAGATACTCTCCTACACCGTCGCCTATGTTGGCCCGCTCGAGTACGCTCCCTACGCCTTCGGGTTTGTTGAGCTACCCGAGGGTATACGCGTTTTCACCCACTTCACGGACTGCGAACCCTTCGAGGAGAAACTGAAGATAGACGGAGAGGTTGAACTCACCGCTGGGAGGATAACAACCGAGGAGGACGGAACAGAGGTAATAGGCTGGAAGTTCAGACCAATTCGGGAGGATTGAAAGGGTTGAGAGACGTTTACGTGATAGGTGTCGGGATGACCAAGTTTGGTAACTTTCCAACCTGGCCCGGTGTGAAAGAGATGGGCGAGGAAGCCTGCTTCAACGCGATGAAGGACGCCAACGTCACCCCCAAGGACATTGAGGCGGGGTACTGCGGGGTGGTCGGCGGCATCGGCAGGTCGCAGGGTCCCCTGGCTGGTAACCTAGCTATGAAACAGGTCGGTGTGGCGGGTGTACCCATAACCCGGTGTGAGAACGGGTGTGCCTCGTCCTCAACAGCCTTCAGGGAGGCGTGGATAGCGGTCGCCGCGGGCCTCTATGACGTGGCACTCGTTCTTGGCGTTGAGAAGATGGCCGGATTACCCACGAGGATGATGCTCAAAGCAATGTCCCAAGGAAGCGATATGGAGATCGAGGGAGCCATGGGAATGACGTTCCCCGGTGTCTTCGGCATGGTGGCAATGAGGCACATGCACAACTACGGCACAACGAGGGAGCAGCTCGCACTGGTCTCCGTGAAGAATCACCACAACGCAACCATGAACCCCCACGCCCACTATCCGAAGGAAGTAACAGTTGAGAAGGTTCTGGGCTCGCCGATGATAGCCTACCCCTTGAGTCTCCTAGACTGCTGCCCCGTGTCAGACGGTGCGGCAGCGGCGGTGATTGCAAGCGGGGACGTTGCGAGAAAGTACACAGACACTCCGATAAAAATCCTCACCGCCGTCCAAAAGTCGGGAACCTTCCTAGACACTCTCGACATTTCAACATTCGACATAACAGTTAGAGCAGCGAAGGAAGCCTACAGGGCCGCTAGGCTGGAACCGAAGGACATAGACCTAGCCGAGGTTCACGACTGTTTCACCATAGCCGAAATCCTCCACAACGAGGACCTGGGCTTCTTCAAGAAGGGTGAGGGAGGAAAAGCTGTGGAGGAAGGAGAAACCGAGATAAACGGTAAAGTCACCATAAACGCGAGTGGGGGTCTACTCGCAAAGGGGCACCCAGTCGGGGCGACCGGAGTTGCCCAGATATGTGAACTGGTCTGGCAGCTAAGGGGTGAGGCCGGAGCCAGGCAGGTGGACGGAGCGGAGATCGGCTTAGCCCACTGCATGGGCAACTTCTCCCACGGAGACGGTGGAACCTGCAACATCACAATCCTGAAAAGGTAGAACACGTAGAAGCCCCCGTATCTATTCCCCCAGGATTGAATGGCAGATAAGTGGTTCTCTCTCGAATCGTATTTTTTGCTTTCGATTCTTTTTCTGAATATTTGCGCTTCTTGGGAGGGGCGTTATTTTCAAGTGTAATGCCTACTGAGCAGGCTTAGAGTGGTGCTTTTTCTAGTGCGGGGTTTGTGTTGCTGTTTTTTGAGCGAAAAGTTTTATAGTGAGGTTAAATCTTCCTTCTTTTAAAGGTTTTCTGGGGAGATGAAAGTTGGTTAAAATAGATGAGATTAAAAAGGTGGCCGTTCTGGGCGCGGGAGTCATGGGTCACGGCATCGCTGAACTCGCGGCCCTGGCCGGCTTTGAAACCTACCTCAGAGACATCAAGCAGGAGTTCGTTGATAAAGGAATGGGCATGATAAAGAACAGTCTCGACAAATTCGTTCAGAAGAAGCGCATCACCCAGGAGATGGCTGACCAGGCGTGGTCGAGGCTGAAGGGTGTCGTGGACTTCGACGAGGCCGTTAAGGACGCGGATTTCGTGATTGAAGCCATTCCCGAGGTTATGGACCTCAAAAAGCAGACGTTTAAAGAGCTGGATGAGAAGACGCCGAAGCACGCCATCCTAGCGACGAACACGAGCACCCTTCCGATATCCGAGATAGCGAGCGCGACAACCAGGCCGGAGAAGGTCATAGGGATGCACTTCTTCAACCCTCCACCGCTCATGCCGCTGGTGGAGATAATCAGGGGCGATAAAACGGACGACGAAACCACTCAGACCACTGCGGACATGGCAAGAAAGATGGGCAAGGAAGTGGTTATCTGCAGAAAGGATGTTCCCGGCTTCATAGTTAACAGGCTGCTGGGACCACTGCTAGCCGAGGCCGCGAGAACCGTTGAGAGAGGAGAAGCCACGGTGGAGGAAATCGACTCCGCTCTAGCCTACAAAGTGGGACTGCCCATGGGGGTCTTCCTCCTCGCAGACTACAGCGGCATAGACACCATAGTCAAAGCATCGGAAGAAACGAAGAAACGAGAACCCGAATCCCCTGGTCCGCAGAAACTCTTCGTGGAGAAATACGAGAAGGGAGAATACGGGTGGAAGGCTGGAAAGGGCTTCTACGACTGGAGCAAGGGCCGCCCATCAATA
>JAUQYY010000223.1 GCA_030587505.1 Candidatus Sigynarchaeota archaeon | reverse complement strand
CCCCAGGACCTCCGCCGTCCTCGTCGGGTGGGCGCCCAGGAGGGCCGCCCTGGCGAGGACTCCGGCCAGCTCGCCCCTGCCGAGCCTCCACCCCTTGATGGCCTCGGGCAGGTGTAGCGTCAAAGTTTCAGACACATTTTTAACCACGCTCGTCAACAGGAAATTAGGGGACGTCACCCACGGGATGTTTCTTTTGTCCATACTTTACGTGGTGGGCGGCATCCTCTAATAAAATTTTCAAAAAGTTTCCGAAGTACTAAAAAAGGGAGATCATTAATTCTAGTAAAAGTGTTAAAAGAAGAGGAAACAGAGACCGAAAAGCAGTGCAAACAAAGACAAGGATAAACAGAATCCAGAGAATCAAAAACTCTTATTTTTTGGAAAAGGTAATGAGTAAAGAGAAAGGGATTCCCCTTAGACAGGAGTAAGTAAATAGTAACGGAAACACCCAAAAAGGCTGAATGTCTACCTCTAACCCTTAACTACACCGTTAGACAAGATTCTTAAACAACACACATCACATGCTAAAATTTCACCTCGATAGGGGGAATAACTACATAAAGATATCTTTGATAGGTTACTTGAAAGAAAGACAAACAGTACGCCGGTGAACCCCCCATGAAGTACGTGGTAATCGTAGGAGACGGAATGGCTGACTATCCCCTCAAAGAATTAGACGGCAAAACCCCCTTACAGGTCGCCAACAAACCAAATATGGACTACATAGCTCAGAAGGGGAGAAACGGTATATTCGAAACCATCCCAAAAACGATGCAACCAGGATCAGACGTCGCAAACCTATCGGTCTTAGGCTATGACCCAATAAAGCACTACACAGGAAGAGGACCAATCGAAGCAGTCGCTCTGGGAATAAAGCTCACAGGAAACGAAATAGTTTTTCGATGCAACCTTGTAACTCTGGAAAACAACAAAATGAAAGACTACAGCGCCGGACACATAGACAGTAAAGAAGCAAAAAAACTCATTGAAACACTAAACAACGAGCTAGGCAATAATTCAATCAAATTCTACAACGGCGTAAGCTACCGACACATCCTAATAATATCAGGCGAAAACGTCGAAAAAGCAAAGTGCACACCCCCACACGACATCACAGACAAAAACATCAGCCCCTACCTTCCAAAAGGAGAAGGTAGCAAAACCCTACTAGAACTCATAAATGCATCTCAAAAAATATTAAGGAACCATCCCATAAACACAAAAAGAATCCGAGAAGGAAAAAACCCCGCAAACTCCATATGGCCATGGGGACAAGGAAAAAAACCAAAACTACAAAGCTTCAAAGAAAAATACGGAGTCAAAGGCGCCATAATCTCCGCCGTCGACCTCATAAAAGGAATAGGTGTACTGATTGGCCTAGAGAAAATACAAGTTCCAGGAGCCACTGGATACTACAACACTAACTACTCCGGAAAAGCAGACCACGCGCTAAAAGCCTTAGAAAAAAAAGATTTCGTCTACATCCACGTAGAAGCACCAGACGAAGCAAGCCACGCAGGAGACATCGATAACAAAATAAAAGCCATAGAAAACATAGACAAAAAAATCGTAGGAAAAATCCTAAGCAAAATCAGCGACCTAGATGAACCCTACAAAATAGCAATACTACCGGACCACCCAACACCCATAAAGAAAAAAACCCACGCACACGACCCAGTACCAGTAGCAATATACACCAGCAACAAGAAGGGCGACAAAGTAACAAAATTCGACGAAACCTCAGTAAAAGAAGGAAGCCTAGGATACCTAAAAGGAGAACGATTCATGAACCTACTCATCAACAAAAACTCCAACCAAAAACAACATCCCAAACAAACCTAAAAAACATAAACCTCCAAAAAAACCAACGTTAAAAACCCACAACACAAACTCAAAAATCCAAAAAGTGAACTACTGAAACAGAAACAAAAACAAAAGAAGAAAAAGGAAAGATAGAAGGAGGCACCGTAACCAGGTTTAGAAGCACCGGTGAATAGCTGCAGCACCCTGCTCCTGGTACTCCTTCCTGGTGACCCACATCTTCTGGAAAGTCTTCAAAGACGCGAGGATGGACCCACCTATCCAGACTGAGTACATTCTTTCGGGTGGTGCGATGATTTTGATTTCGATGTTTTCAGGCACCAATTCGCTGATCTCTTTGTGGAGGCGTTCTTTTAAGCCTGGGAACATAGTGCTGCCGCCGCTGAGGACAATGTTGCCGTAGAGGTCGCGGCGGAGGTCAACGTCGCACTTCTTTACGGTTTCTACTATGACTTCGTCGAGGGGCATGGCGTCCAGGCCTACTACCCCTGGGTTGAAGAATACTTCAGGCGCCAAGAACCTTTCACTGGAGATCGTGATTGTTTCACCGTCGGGTAGCATGTAGGTTTTTTCCATGCCCGCGACTTTTTCTGCCAGTTTCAGCTCCTTTTCGGGGTCCAGTGCGACGTAACAGAGTTTCTCTTTTATGTCTCGGACTATTTCTCGTTCTGCGCTCGATACGAGGGAGTACCCTCTCTGCCTCAGTAGGCGGCGGG
>JAUQYY010000222.1 GCA_030587505.1 Candidatus Sigynarchaeota archaeon | reverse complement strand
GAGCTTGCTGCTGCTATCACAGCTCTTCACCGACGCTCAGGAAAACGTGAAGGAATCCGTTGTTATGGGGTAACATCGGGACAAAAAGTTGGAGGACCTGGACGAGGAAGAGGTTGAACTCCTCGTTCAGATGAGCCTCAACACCTCTCTCCTTGCCACAACAGCCTTTTTCGTGGCCATGTGCTTAAGCGACTACAGGGATGTGCTGCCCAAAATAAGTGTGCCGGTGCTGCTAGCCTACGGGGGCGGAAGCCAGCTCTTTCCCCTAGGGGTCAGCGAGTATATGAAGGAAAACATCAAGAACTCGAAACTGGTGATTTTCGAGAAGAGCGGCCACAACATACTTTTCGAGGAACCGGAAAAGCTGAACAGAGAATTAACGGAATTCATTCAATCAGTCTGAAACAGCACTTTCACTCATCCTCTTTTTCTTTAAAATGTTCGGTTGCTGCGAGAGTGATCGCCGTGGACTCGTTCCGAGGCTAAGAACTTTCTAGATTAACTGCACAATTTTGAACTTGAAGTTTATTTCCGGACGGCTCCAAAATTCGCGGTTATATAAACACACCTGCGTCCAACGCTTCCGCAGAAGTCTGGGAAGGCGTTGTTCTCGGAGACGTCGTGTGAGAGCAGCACTCCGCCCTTTCTCAAAAATGGCCAGACGGTTTTGTATTCCCATAGCATGTTATCGTAGGTGTGCAGGCTGTCGTGTAGGAAAACGTCCACCTGTCCCAGCTTCCTTAGGAGGGGGACTAGCTTATCGGAGGATCTGCCCAGGATGAGGTGCCACCTCTTTCTCAGTTTTTGTGGAATGATCCACCCGCTTTCCCTCTTTTCTGGAAGTGAGTCGGCTATCTGTTCCTCCTCCGGTTTCAGTTGCCCTTTTTCTGACAGCTTGGGCAGGTCTATGGAGCGCAGCTCACCCTTCCCGTTGTCCTCCAGGGCTTGGAGAATGTATGATGATGATACGCCTCTGGATACGCCCGTTTCGACAACGTTCAACGGTTTGACTATCCGGACAATGATGTAGAGTATTTCCGTTAGCAGTTCGTCTATCCTCCATGTTTTTAAGCCAAGTGACCTCATGTAATCGTAACCGTTTTTTATGTGTTCGTGTAGCTCCCTCTTAGCTAGGAATTCGTTGATGTATCTTTTCACCTCTTCTGGTCTCGAGTTGGTTACGGCTGCTATAGACTTGTACCTGCTGATGTACCACATCAAGTGTTTCAGAGACCTTACTGGGTGGAGGAGGCGCTTCGAGCGGAAGTCCAGCAGCCTCCTGATGAAACGGTGCGCCGTGTGAAGGGATACTCTAATCGAAAAACTCGAGGCGGAGTTGTGTTCAGCCATACTTGACATCCCTACTCTCATGTTTCATAGTTTTTATTTTTTTCCAAAGCGGGTTTAAATTGGTTTGTATTAGTGCTGATCCCAATTTTACGTTTTTCTGGTAAGCGTATGCGTTTCTAAGGGGTTCCGAATGTGGGTCTCTTTGGATAAGTCTTAAATCAACGATTGCTTCATATATTTTAGCCATCTGCGGTGGCCTGTTCGTTAGATTACTGTTCCGAAGGTTTGAAAAGTGACGTCTGATGGGAAGGAAGAGTTCAGGGACCTCAGCCCGATATTCGAGCCGAAGTGCGTGGCGCTGATAGGGGCCTCGAACAATCCGCTCAAGTGGGGGTGGGTCATCCTCTCAAACATTCTATCCCACGGGTACGCTGGAAGCGTGTACCCCGTTAATCCGAGGGAGGAGAACATCCTGGGCTTGAAGGTCTACAAGAGCCTCCTGTCCGTTCCTGAGGAGGTGGACCTGGCGATTATTGTGAGGCCCGCCCAGAGCGTGCCCCAGCACATGGAGGAGTGTGTGGAGAAGAGGGTTAAGTCGGCAATCGTTCTGGCTGGGGGTTTCCGTGAGACTGGTGAGGAGGGGGCGAAGCTTGAGAGAGAGGTTGTTCAGATAGCCCGCAGAGGAGGCGTGCTCATTGTTGGACCCAACACGATGGGTGTCTACAGCGCATCGGTGAGCCTCCTAGCCATAATGAGCCCCATAAGGGTTTTGAAGGGTGAGGTCTCCTTCATCTCCATGAGCGGAAACATAGGGGTTAACCTGCTATCTATGGGAAGCACCGAGAACGTTGGTTTCAACAAGTTCGTGAGCATAGGCAACCAGGCGGACATAACCCTCGAGGAGTACCTGAAGTACTTCGGAGACGACCCCGATACCAAGATCATTCTCATATACATAGAGGGGCTCCGCAGGGGAAAGAAATTCATGGAGGTCGCGGAAGAAATCACCGTGAAGAAGCCGATAATAGTTCTGAAAGCCGGGAGGTCCACCGCGGGAGCCAGAGCCGCGAGGTCGCACAGCGGAGCCCTAGCCGGTTCGGACATGATTTACGACGCGGTCTTCAAGCAGTCCGGCGTGATCAGGGTTTCAACCATTAACCGGATGCTCGACCTGGCTAAGGCTTTCATCCACCTCCCGCTGCCCAGGGGGAGAAGGGTGGGCATAGTCACCTGGGGAGGCGGATACGGTGTCATCGCGGCGGACGCGTGTGAAGCCGCCGGGCTAGAGATACCAGACATTCAGGAGGAAACAATAAGAGAGCTTGACAAGATACTGCCACCCTACTGGAACAGGGGAAACCCCGTTGACCTTGTGGGAACCCTTGACAGGAGCATCCAGCCGAAAAGCTTGGAGATACTCGTCAAGGACGAGAACGTGGACGCCATCATCGCCTCAGGATTTCTCATCGGGGGCAGCGGCATAAAGTTCGCCTCTCCGGAGACCCTGAAGAGGGGCGTATCCGCAACAGAAAGGGGTATTGTCCCCGACGATAGGGGTGTTTCACTCGAGGTGATAGCGCAGAAGTGGATACGCAGCTCTGACGAAAAAAACATGAAGATGATAAACGAACTGGTGGAGAAGTACGGAAAACCGATCATAGCGGTAACCCTGACATCCGACACACGGGCGATTCCAAAGGCGTGGGAGAAAAACACGGTGGTGTACCCCACACTGGAGGTTGCCGCTGAGGTCCTGGCCAAAATGTACGAATACAAACAGTACCTAGACAAGAAAAAGAAAGAAAATGCCTCAACCTGAACAATATATTCGAACTATTCACAAAAAGAGTAAAAATACCTAGAGTCGGGAGGTTTGAATGTTTACATCCACTTTGTGTTTTAAATCGAGTTTTTTCTTGATTGAAAAGTTTATATACGTAAACACGTTTACGTTGTTAACCTTGTGGCACGTAGCGGCTCGGGTAGGGTTACCGTTTCCTCTTTTCTCTTAACTCTCG
>JAUQYY010000236.1 GCA_030587505.1 Candidatus Sigynarchaeota archaeon | reverse complement strand
AGCCTCTCCCCCGGAAAGAGACACACCACCCTGGGAAACAACGTCGTGGTGGGCGCCGGAGCCAAAATCCTTGGCCCAGTGAAAATCGGCGACAACGTGAAAATAGGAGCCAACACAGTCGTCATCGAAGACGTACCCTCAAACTCCGTGGTTGTCGGAGTACCAGGAAGAATCGTTGCCCGGAACGGAAAGAAAATTCCCCAATAGATGTGTACCATGGAGACCTACCCGACCCAGTAATCGAAATGATAAGAGCGATGCAGGAAAAAATCGAGCACCTGGAGAAAGAGGTGCAAGCCCTGAAAAAGAGCAGGAAAGGAGACTAAAAGGGATGGGTAGAATTTTTAACGACATTACCGAAACAATCGGAAGAACCCCAATCGTAAAGCTGAGAAGATTAACCCGAAATGTTAAACCGAACATCCTAGCCAAGCTGGAGAGCTTTAACCCCGACAGAAGTGTAAAGGATCGAATAGCCCTATCCATGATCAGAGCAGCCGAGGAGGAGGAACTAATCGACTCCAACACTCTCATAGTGGAGCCCACATCGGAAAACACCGGCATAGGACTCGCGCTGGTGTGTGCGGCTCGAGGATACAGGCTGGTTCTAACCATGCCGGAGTCAATGTCCATGGAGAGGAGGAAGATTCTCCGAGCCTTCGGGGCAGAGATGGTTCTCACGCCCCCATCCCAGGGGATGAGCGGGGCGATTCAAAAGGCGCAGGAAATAGCGGAGAACGAGAGCAACGTGTTTATACCCCAACAGTTCCAGAACCCAGCGAATCCCCACATGCACAGGGTAACCACCGCCCGGGAAATCATTGAGGACACGGACGGAAGGGTTGATGCTTTCGTGGCGGGGGTCGGCACGGGCGGAACGATAACAGGGGTTGGCGAGGTTCTGAAGCGGGAAATCGGCAGCCACGTTAGGATAGTTGCTGTTGAGCCCGAGGAATCTCCCGTTCTCTCTGGAGGAAAACCGGGACCACACAAGATTCAGGGAATAGGAGCTGGTTTCATCCCGGAGGTTTTGAACATGGATGTGATGGATGAGGTTGTGAGAGTTAGTTTCGAGGATGCGGTGGATATGAGCAGAAAACTGGCGAGGCTGGAGGGAATATTTGTCGGTGTCTCATCGGGAGCCGCCATGTGGGCTGCGCTAAGGGTAGCAGAGCGATTCGAAAAAGACCAAAACATAGTAGTGGTCCTTCCAGACACCGGTGAAAGGTACCTTTCAACCGAACTATGGTCCGACTAGCCTCCTTGTTTCTGTGCTTTGGGATTGTTTTCCTGCCTCGAAACCTTGATTCCTTCAGCCGAACGCTTACGGGTTTCCCTCTATTTCCTTTGTTTCTTTTTGTGCTGGTTTTTCGGTTTTCTTTTTTCTTGTCACGAGGAATATCAGGGCTATGGTAGCTGGTGCTGTGGCTGCTCCGATGAGAAAAACCGCGTCTAGACCGATCCAGAGGTAGACGGGGGTGAGTGCTACGGGTGCCGTTGCGTAGCCTAGGAATCTCATCCCGCTGAAAATCGATGCGGATGCGCCTCTGTTCTGTTTGGGGACGACCTCCACCGTCAGGGTGAGTAACGCGGGCCAAACGAAGGAGATTCCGAGCCCCATGAGGGTCATGAAAACCAGAAAGTCTGTGAAGATTCCACCATAGATTCCTCTGAGCAGAGTCTGAGTGAGTAGAAGCTGAACGAGGAGTTGACCCGTTATGAGTGTGCCCTGACCCAACTGCTCTAGGACGTTGGGTATGAGGGCGAGGGGGAATGCGGGTTCAGAATACGTTGTTGAAAGGGCGAGTGCGATTAGGGAGAGAGCGGCGATTACCAGACCCACCGTGGGGACTTTCCGTTTGCCGAATCTGTCTGTTAGATAGCCGGCTGCTGAGGAGGAGAAAATGCCCACAACTCCGCTTGTTGAGAGGATTATACCTATGGAGCTCGGGTCCAGGTAGTATGGATAAACTGAGAGGCCGTCGGAACTCAGGGAGATCACTGCGATGTAGGAGAAGAAGAGCAGGAATCCGGTGACTCCCAGAATAAGGACGCTTCTGTATTTTAGAGTGTCTCGGAGATTCTCAACAATCTCGCCCGGGCTTCCGCGCTCCTTCAAAACGATTCCCTTCAGAGAGAACCAGGTGCAAACAAGCAGACCCAAGGAAAAGACGGCCATCGCCACGAAGAGGAGCCGCCACTGAGCGGCAAGCAGACCACCCACGAATGGACCCAGAGCTATACCCGCCCGGACCGCGGAACTATAAAAACCCATGTGCCTACTCCTGTTTGATTCGTCGGTCAGATCCCCTATGAGTGCTATAATAACTGGGCCTATGAGCGCGAATCCCAGTCCTTGTAAAACCCTCGTTGCCGTAAAAAACCAGATGTCCCCTGAGAAGGGTGTGAAGATGAAGCCAACTGTCAGGAGTAAGAACCCGGCCATTATGAGTTTCCTTCTACCGTAAACGTCGGATAAGCCCCCCGAAAAAAACTGCCCAACTGCAAAGGGGATCTGAAACAGAGTAAACGAGAGCATGATGAGCGAAACATCGGTGGACAAATCGATCTTCAAAACGGGAATCATGGGCAAAACTATGTTACCGCTGAAGGGTCCGATCGCCGCGGCCAGGTAGATGAGAATAAACGCGTAGTACTGTTTCGGTCTACTCAAACCCTCACCTTCAACAAAAACTAATGCTAAAGACTAGGGAAAAGTACTCTTTAAAAATTTTTTTGAATCACTAACAGCAGCTTTTCATTTTGACACGTTTCCCTCCTTTTACTTCTTCCCTTTAAATTTTGCTAAAAAGCGTTTCGATAATTTATTATGTAGTATTTTAGAGTAATAACTCACAAAATTAGGGATGGAGACCTAAATATGACCGGAGTAGATTATGGAGATTACAAGAACATAATTTGTGAGAAGGAAGGAAACATTCTCGTAATCACCATCAACAGGCCCAGAGTTTTGAACTGTATAGATCCGGAGACGAACATGGAGCTTGCGGACGCCTGGAAAAAGTTTGACATGGATGACGAGTCCTACGTGGCCATAATAACCGGGGCTGGTGACAGGGCGTTCTGCACAGGGGCCGACCTCAAAAACTGGCACCCCTTCATAAAAGAACAGAGGGTCAACTTCTTCAGAAGAAACGCCTACCAGGGACCCGGCTTCGGAGGCCTAACGAGAGGAATGCAGATCTTCAAACCCATCCTGGCGGCGATAAACGGCGTGTGCTACGCTGGCGGACTCGAAATCGCCCTCGCCGCGGACATAAGAATATGCTCGGAAGACGCGCGGTTCGGTGTCCTGAACCGAAGATGGAACGTTGGCCTCGGGGACGGCGGAACCCAGCGGCTCTGGAGAGTCGTGGGCCTCGGAAGAGCCCTCGAGCTAATCCTAACGGGAAAGGAAATCGACGCCCAGGAGGCGTACAGAATCGGCCTGGTCAACGAGATAGTCCCAAAGGGCAGAGTTCTTGAGCGCGCAAAGGAAATAGCCCAAACGATATGCTCCTTCCCCCAGGGGTCAATCAGAACAGACAAGGAAGCCGTCATGAGAGGAATCGGAACCCCACTAGAGGAAGGACTGAGAATTGAGAGCATGCTCTTCTGGAGCCTCTTGCTCAACCGCGACTTCTTTGAGGGGCCAAAAGCCTTCAGCGAGAAGAGGAAACCTGTGTTCACCAACGAGAGCGAAAAAGTAAAAGAGGTTCTTAGACACGAACAGTGAAAGAGGAAACCATAAACCAAGCAGTCAAAGCTTGGTGAAAAGAAATAAGAGAAGACGGTTCTTCTGTGTGGGGTTCCTGAAACTTCCGAGATGCTTCTGATGGTGGTTAAGCTTCAATTCTATCCTTTTTCCTACCGTAGGGAGCGCGAGGAGGTCCCTTATTGTAGTTCTTCCAATTTCTTGATTAGTTTGGTTAGTTCCTTCTCCAATCTGTCTTTTTCTTTCAAGTCCTCGGAGGTTAGTGTTCCGGTGGCTTCCTTGGTTTTGAGTTCGTTTATTCTTGTCCTTATCTCCAGAAATCTTTTCCTGATGCTCTCGATTTTTTTCAGTTTTGCTTTCGAGACCTTCTCCTCGGCGAGTTCTGGTGGAACCTTGGAGAGGAAGAGATTAGCGTAAACATAGTCCTTTTGCACCTCGTCATACTTCGCCTCAAGCTTTACTCTTTTTACGATGTAGTTCTCGTAGCTGAGTTCTCCGGACTCGTACTTGGATTTGAGCTGTTCAAGTTTTGAACCCAGCTTGTTCAACTTTGACTGGAGCTTTACCCTGTCTTTCTTGAGTCTTGATATCTTCTTTATCTGCTGCTCCCTGGCCTTCTCAAGGTCTATTACGGAGGAGAGGGTTCCGGCGAAGGATTCCCTGAACTGGCTCACGTCACCCTTCCAGTCCTCAAGCTGCTCCCGGTGCCTCTCCTCGACCTCCAGGAGAAACTGGTGAAGCTTACCTCTGATCCACAGTTCCTCGTCGAGTCCAATATCACTTGTTACGCAAGTTGCTGTGAGGATTTTGCCCTCCTCTCGGATGAACGTTCCGAACTCGGTTCCCAGACGCTTAAGGCCGCCTTTCTGCATCTCTTCTAGGAAAGACTTGACGGCGCTCATGAACCCCGAAACGAGGGCCAAATCTTGCTCCATCGAGATGAAGTCGTACGCCCAAATAAGTGTACCAGAGGGATTATGGTCAACCATGATGTTTTCCAAGCTACCCAGAGCGTTGAGAGGAACCTTCCTTCTCTTGTAGGCCGCCCTACCGCCGTAACCGCCAGTCAGAACCGCGCCGAGGGCGATGATTCCGAGAAGGATGAGAAACTTGTCGTGAGCATCTTTTGTATAATTGTAGAAGTAGAAGAACGCTGTTAGGTTTCTTATTGTCTGAGCGTAGAGCATGCTAGCCACATCAACGCCATAAACGTATATGGTCACACCGTAGTTGATTGGACTAACCCACCTCGAGGAAATGTTTAGAGTGAGGGGATTCTCAGAAGTGTTAAGGTTCTGAGAGAGATTCAGGAATCCTTCACCCCGAGCGGAACAATTCTCAACACTAGTTCCGTTCACACTCATAGCGATCTCTGTGGGGAAAGGAACTTCCCAGTAGTCTGACTCGTTGTTAACACTCAGCTTGACCCTGAGGCAGTAATCAACAGGGTACTCAGTTCCACTATTGTTATACTTCTCGAGATCCCAACTACCCGAAATCTCGTTATAGTGGTACGCGTAACCCTTATCCTTATTCTCGGTTCCATTGTCCGGCGCGAAGAACCAGTAGAGCCTATACTGGAATCCGGACTTGTAGTAGGGCATGGTTTCGTTTCTGACCACGACGAAGTATGTGTTTTTATAGGTGTTCGCCTCCTGCGGGCCGAGCGCGACAGACGAGCTGAAACGGAATTCTTTCCACCCTACGGGGCCCGTGACAACTGGAAAGTATACGATAGTACTGTTCAGAAGTTTGTCTGGGTAGGGTGCGTCAAGGCTAGGGTTGTGCGTGGCGTTGTACAGTGACACGTTTATCTTTATCTTCTTACCTGGCGGCGGAGACTCCAGGGGGAAGTGCAGCAGGTACAGGCTTATACCGTACAGGTAGGCTTTCTGTCCCTCCGGGAGCTGGAAGGACATCGCCCTTGAAATGTTCGTCTTGTAGCCCTTGAATGGTTCTTCTTCTAGTGTGAATGTGGTGTTCGGGGCTTTGATGCCTGAGAAGCTCATGCTGAGAGAAGTGACCTCCCACCCGTTGGGGATGGTAACGAAGAGGGGGCTTGAGGAGACCTGGTCCTTATAAATCAGCGGACCATAAACGTCCTTCGAACTCACTGATGAACTTTGGAGAGCCCCATAAGCGATTGGGATGGAAGAGTTGGACTGAACAAGCACCAAGCAGGACACCATAATCATCAAACAAACGAGGAGGATGATAGGGAGAACCGCTTTCCTCATGAACGGTACCGTCCAACTGTTTTATGATTAAATTATTATAAGACGCTTAATTAATTTTATTAACTGGGCAAATTGGCATGCAGATGTTTGTTTTTCCGAAGAAGAGGCTTTTTTGAGGCTTCTTTCTCGATTCAGAACCTTATCTCAGAAACGAGACCAAGTGTTTCTGCATCACCTGGGCAAATTGCAAACTTACTGAATTGAACGTTTAGTTTTCTTCGGATTTGGTA
>JAUQYY010000180.1 GCA_030587505.1 Candidatus Sigynarchaeota archaeon | reverse complement strand
GCCGCTAGGCGACCGAATCGTCTTCGCAGCCAGGGGTGATGGCTTAGGCGATATTTTCATTGTGAGCCAGTCCGGGGGGATGGGAACAACCCTGTTATCATATATTCTTGAGGATGGTCTGGGGTTCAGCAAGTATGTTGGCGTGGGAAACAGGGCCAACGTGGAGATAGCGGACATGCTCCTCTACCTCAGAGAGGATCCGACCACCAGGGTTATATGTGTGTTCATGGAGGGTGTGGACAACGCACGTAGGTTCCTGCAGGTCACAAAAGAGGTGGCTAGGGAGAAGGCGGTGCTGATATACAAGGTGGGGAAAACAAGGGTTTCCAACAGGGCGGCCTTCTCGCACACGGGCTCGCTGGCTGGTTCCTACCACCTGTACAGAGCCGCGTTCGCCCAAGCGGGGCTTCTCGAGGTAATGGAGCCATCCGAGCTGGTTGACGCCGCGAAGGCAATCTCCATCTTGCCCCCCGCCGGGGGAGACAGGGTGGCTGTCGTCACTCACACCGCTGGTCCTAGCTTGGTGATCACCGAAATCCTTGAGCGCTACGGGATTGAGATGTCCACTCTATCTGAGGAAACGAAGGAGCGTATCCTCGAGGCGGTTCCCATCAAGATTAACGTTCAGAACCCGGTCGACCTCACAGGAGTGGCGTATGTTTACTCCGAACTCTACGGTGTTGTGGGCAGGATACTTCTCGAGGACGAAAACGTTGACGCCCTAGTGGCGGTTTACACCCCCTCGTTTCAGCGCGAAATTCCACTGCCGGCAAAGGAGCTAATCGAAATAACGAAAGCCACCAACAAGCCAGTCGTCGCAGCCCTAATATCTCCGAACATTTTCCCCATCGAGGAAAAAGCCGAGCTTGAAAAAAACGGGGTGGCGGTGTACAGAAACCCGGAAAGAGCAGCCAAAGCCACGGCAAACTACCTCAAGTACTGGAAGCTTAAGAGAACCCTCCAAACAAGGAAATAGCTCCGAGACGTGAAACCATATCCGCTTCTTTCCGAAAGGCTTCTTTCCCGTCAGAGGTGCCTGAACCCAAATCGGGTTTTCGATTTTCACAACGCCCTTCTGCTTAAGTATTTATAGTTGGAGTCAGTTATTTAAGTTACTAGATGTTCTCATTGGGGTTACTGGTGGTTCCCTATGTATTTGGAGTGTGCTGTCTGTAAAAGGCGGATTGAGGGTGAACCAGTTCTGTGTTCGAGCTGTGGGGGACCAATTCAGGTTTACTATGATTACGATTCTATGCGTCTCAGCCGTGAGGACTTTCACGGCAGAACTATTTGGAGATACCGCGAGCTGCTCCCCTTCGAAAAGGTTACACGCCTTGTGACCCTGAACGAGGGGAGCACTCCCCTTCAGAGGAGCGACACAATCGGGGATAATCTGGCTTTGGACCTGTGGTTCAAGCTTGAGATACACAACCCCACAGGATCATTCAAGGACAGGGGAAGCGCCGTGGAGCTAACCAAGGCCCTAGAGAAGGGAGCACAATCAGTTGTTTGCGCCTCTACAGGAAACATGGCCTCGAGCGTTTCAGCCTACTCCGCAAAGGCGGGATTGAAATGTAAAATAGTTGTTCCCCGCGATGCTCCCGTGACCAAGATAACCATGATGGAGCTCTACGGAGCCGAGGTCGAGTTCGTGGACGGTGGGTTCGACGAGGCCGTTGAGACAGCCATGGAATACGCAAAGGATCCCGGCGTGCAGTTCGCCGGAGACTATTACTGGCGACGCGAAGGTCAAAAAACAATAGCCTTCGAGATATGGGAGCAACTGCCTAACGTGGACTGGATTGTGGCTCCCGTGGGTTCCGGCGTGCTCTTGTCAGCTATTTACAAGGGGTGGGTGGAGCTTAAGAAGCTGAAGCTTACCGATAGGATTCCCCGCATGGTTGGTGTTCAGGCAGAGGGCTGCAGCCCTGTGACTCGAGCCTGGAAGGGAGGCAGACTTCAAAAATGGGAGAAGTCGAGGACAATAGCTAGTGCAATCGAGGTGTTGAACGCTTTTGACGCTCCCCTTGCATTGGAGGCGGCAAAGGAGAGTGGCGGGAAGATCATTTCGGTTTCAGACAGAGAAATAATGGAGTCTCTGGTGGAACTTGCACGTAGGGAAGGAGTGTTCGTTGAACCCGGAGCAGCGGCTTCGATAGCCGGGGTTTTGAAGAACTGGAAAACCTTCGACGGAAGAGTCGTATGCGTGCTGACCGGCTACGGGCTCAACGATTTCCAGACGGTGAAAGACTACCTCGAAGGGAAACTTGAACTACGGGCCTAACTTAAACCGTTTTTTCACCCCGTTAAATTTTTAGAGTTTCAATGCTTTAGGAAAGCTGCACTACACTCCTTCCCGTGAGAGTTGAGGAATTTTAATATCTATAAGTTGTTTATATATTCTTGACTTTTAATCGATTCTCAGTTCTAGAAGTGTTCCAGAGTGGGTACCGATGAGCGATTCTCGAATTCTTGAACTAGAGAATGTCAGCAAGGTCTACAAAACCGGGGACGTTGTCTTCAAGGCTCTCGGTGACGTTTCCCTGGTGGTTGAGAGGGGCCAGTGGATAGCGATTCAGGGTCCTAGTGGTTCAGGTAAGAGCACACTACTCAACCTGATTGGCTGCCTTGACAGGCCAACTAGCGGCAGGATACTACTTGAGGGTGTTGACGTATCACAGTTGGACGACAACAGGCTCGCCGAGATAAGGGGCGAGAAGATCGGTTTCATATTTCAGATGTTTAACCTGATACCAAGCTTAACGGTTGTGGAGAACATTATGCTGCCAACCTATTTTACAAAGAAGCTCAGGAAGACCGACGCGAAAAAGAGAGCCGAGGAGATAATGAAAAGACTTGGAATCATACACCTGAGGGACCGCTTTCCGAGCAGTCTCAGCGGCGGGGAAACACAGAGGGTAGCCATAGCAAGGGCGCTAATAAATGAACCCTCACTGATACTGGCAGACGAACCAACAGGCAACCTGGACACGGCTACGGGTTCTGAAATTGCGAACCTTTTCAAGGATATCCATGACAAGGGTGAAACCATCATTTTGGTAACTCACGATAGGGAGCTTGCGCTTAAGGCTGAGAAGGTTTACGAGCTTCGAGACGGCAGGCTGAAAACAGGCGGGAGTCACGGCAGTGTCATCGTTTAAGCTGGCTTTTCGCAACCTTAAGAGGCGTAAGAGCCGAAACGCCCTAACCATCATCGGGATAACGATTGGAATAGCGGCGTTAATAGCGCTGATATCCCTCACCCTTGGACTGAGTGCACACATCGATAACCAGTTTCGGAACCTTGGGGTAGACGTTCTGGTTTATCCCGTTTCTGGCAAAATTTCAGAATCATCGGTCGACACAATGAGAGGAATCCCGGGAGTATACGCCGTTGGCCCAAGGATCAATTTTGCGATGACCGCTGTTGAAAAGAACTTTACTGTTCCGTTCTACGCTATTGATCCAGCTGCTGAGGCGAAGATAGGGTTTCTGAAACCGTTGTTCGGCGGTTTGGGGATGGGTGTGAATCAAACGGTTTTGGGATTCTCACTAGCCCAGAAGCTAGGAGTCAGTGTGGGAGATAACGTAACATTTCGAAACTCTGCACTCAAGGAATTCAACCTAACGGTTGTCGGCATACTGCAAAAGAGCGAGGAGATAATATCCTTCACGGACAGCTTCGCCTTCGTGAACACCCAATACGCAGAGAACATGACCAACACGAATTCGGGATACTCTGTGGTTCTGGTGAGGTGCTGGACCTCCGAGGTTTCAAGCTTTGTGGCGTACCAGATTCAATCCGAGATTCCCGACGTTTCAGCGGTGTCGCAGGCACAGATCAAGAATGTAATAAACAGTGTTACCGGAACCATAGACTTCTTCCTGTACATCGTGGTCGGATTGGCCCTGGTGATCGGCTGCCTGGGAACAGCTAACACCATGGCGGTAGCGGTTCTTGAAAGAAGGCGTGAAATAGGAATCATGAAGGCCACAGGTGCCAAAAACAGAGACATAATGAAAATCTTCATAGTGGAATCCATGCTGTTCGGACTGCTAGGCGGCGCCCTTGGGCTAACCCTGGGATACCTGGCGGGCTGGGCGGTCAAGTGGTACGTTGACAACGCACTCTGGTTCATACAGTTCATCTCCGGGTACACACCCATATACGAGTGGTGGATGCTTCCACTCGGCCTCGGAATAGCGGTATTCATCTCACTGATTGCTGGGGTCTACCCCGCCTGGAGAGCGTCAAGATTGAAACCAGTTGAGACCCTGCGCTACGAGTGACGTACGAGTGACGCAGTTTTCATGTTAATGTGAAGGTTTTATAATCTTCCCTTTTTCTCCCTTTTTGGTTGCGGTCT
>JAUQYY010000176.1 GCA_030587505.1 Candidatus Sigynarchaeota archaeon | reverse complement strand
ATCGCTCGCCTGAGGCTCCACCTGCACGCCTCCCACTCTTCTGACTCTGAATCCGGGCGGTTCCTCCAGGAGCGTTGAGTCCTCTAAGGTGATTTCTGCGGCCTTTAAAGGTGCTCTTTCTCTACCACCAGTTTTCAGCTCTGTTAACTCTCTGATCTTTGTGTCAAGCTTAATGGTGCTGGGTGAGTCCAGCTTTTCCCCTACCTCAAAAGCCATTCTGTAGTGGCTCAGTGCCTTTTCGAGGTTACCCATGTTCTCGAAGGTTTGCCCCAAGTAGGTCTGGACGCGAATCACGCCTTCCTGGTTCCCCGACCTCTGGAAAACGTTGTGCACCCGTTCCAACTGGCTTGCCGCCTTCTCGAAGTCGCAGCTCCTCGTATAGTAGGTGACGAGATGGTCAATATCCTCCAATAGCTCCTGCTCGTTTCCCAAACGTTTCTGAATCTCCAAATCCTTCTCAAAACACTCGGCCGCCCGCAGCCATCTTCCGAGAAACCCGTAGATCTTTCCCAAAGCCTTCAAACACAAGCTAACCTCAAGCTCTGTACCAACCCTCTCAAAGATATGCAAAGCCATTTCAAACCTGGACAGGGCTTCGTGCCAGTCCTCCCTCTCCACCAGCTCCAAACCTCTTTCATAAAGGAATAAGCCCTCCTCCAACTCTAGCTCCGCAGAAGACAAACTTAACCCACTCCTCACGGAAAGTCTGAACATATATAATCTAAATATGCTTATTTAAATATTTTTAAAGTTCCAAGCAAAACGTAAGAGGTATGCGTTTTAGCCATGTTGGGTTTTGCCGCGCTCGTGTATCTTCCTCTCTAATCCATTTTTTGTTGAAAGAAAAAATTCACGATCCTTCCGCCCAGTACTAAAACACCTTTCCAAAAATTTGTATGTATTGTGCCTTAGTACTGAGTGTTGAAGATTCTTCTGCCTAAGGGAAGTATTGTTAGAGTTTCTTCTACGAAATTGATCACGGAAAAGGTTAAGACCTGACAAATCCTTATAACTGCTCTACAAGAAACAAAGTTGGGGAAGGTTTAAATAATTCCAATTTTACAGTTTTTACCATGTCATCAGATATGGTTATAATTAAAGAACTGGATAAGCAGGGCAGATTGGTATTGCCAAAAAATTGGAGAGAAAAACACGCCAAGGGAGGGAAGGTGTCTATACAGATAAAGGGCGATGTGATCATTATAAAGCCTCACAAGTTGGTTGACCTCAGAGAATTCTTTGACAAAATCGAAGCCGATGTTAAGAGCGATCTCTCCCAATGGAAATCCGTGAGGAGGGAGCTGCTTGAGGTTCGTTGACGCAAGCGTTTTCGTTCATGCCTTTATAAAACCAAAGAGAGAGCTTAAACCCCACGAAGTAGAAATAAAGAACACAGCAAAAAGGATCGTTAGCAGAATTAATGAGGGGGAAGAGGTAGGCATCACTGTGGTGCAGCTCTCAGAAATAGCGAATCTGCTGGAAAGTTATCTGTCTTTAAACGATTCATTCAGAATCGAAGAATTTTTACTGTTCGCGAAAAACGTCAAAATTTTCGATGTTACGAGGAAAGACTGTCTAAATGCGTTCGGTGTCGCTAGAGAGAATGAAATCGGGCTGAGCGACGCGATAGCCTATGTAATTATGATGAGTAACAAAGTAAAGGAGATATACTCGTTTGATAGAGATTTTGACAAGTTGAAGGGTATCAAAAGGGTCTCAGAGTTAGATTCGTGAAAACCAAAAAAATGTTAAGAACGTTGGAAGTCAGATTCTCCTCGAACGATCACACTTACTCCTTTTCGCGTAGACGCAGCACGCACCTATTGTCCTTTTCGGAGGTTTCTATCTTTATGATTCCCCGCTTCTCGGAATCTTCTAGAGCCTTCATAAGCTTCTCCTCTCTCACGTCCAGCAGCTCAGAAACCTTGGAGAGAGGGCACTCCCCACCAGACTCCAGTATGATCCGCAGCGAAGAGGCAGCATTCGGAAGAAGGTCAAAGTCCCTGATCACCTGGTCCAGCTCACGGAAAATCATCTGAGACATCTGAATGAGCTGCTTCTCCTCCTGCTGCAGAGCTAGGAGCTTCTCCTCAATACTGTTCAGCAGCTCAACACCCTTTCTCAGCTTCTCCAGCGGGTTCCGCATACTCTCCAAGCGGTAAATCCCTTTAAGCAGCCTGTTCAGCTTCCCGCTGCTCGGCTCCACAACATCGGGAAGCACGTCCAGAATCTCGCGGAAAGTGTTAGGCGCAATGCTAAAAGACAGAAACAGTGAAGCGTCAACATAATAGTAGGTCCTCTCAGGACCAATAGGGCTCTCAACAACCCTCTTCTTCACGATACCCTTCTCCTCGAGGAGAGCCAGGTGCTGAGAAACAGCCCTATGAGTAATCCCAAGCTCGCTAGCAATCTCAGAAGGATACTTACTACCCTTCGTAAGCAGCTGAAGAATCCTACGCCTAGTCGGATTCCCTAAGATAAACAGCAGATCCTCAAGAGATATCTCCTTCTCCAACCCAAACACCCCTCTTAGCCAATTAAAAAAAATGTGGGGGGAGGAACAGTCACCACCGCTCTTACTGCTTGTTCTCCGCGAAACTGCAGTACAGCTTCTCCAACTGTTCTCTCCTGGACTTCGACATGGGCTTTACCTTCTTCAACGCTTCCTCCAGGTGCTTCATTGTGATCTCACAGTCTATCTTCTCGTCCTTGTCACCGATGTCCCTGCCGTTCTTCGCAATGTACTCCCGTATGGCAGCCATAACCGCCTCGTTGCAAACCGCAGCGATGTCAGCACCAGAGTACCCATCCGTTTGCTCAGCCAGCCTGTCAATGTCAACGTCCCCTGCCAGCGGCTTGCCGCGCAGATGCACCTCGAAGATCTTCTTCCTCGTCTCAAGGTCCGGCAGCGGAATGTAAATCAGCTGGTCAAACCGCCCCGGCCTCAGAAGCGCAGGGTCGATGATGTCCGGCCTGTTCGAAGCGGCAATCACCGTAACACCCTTCAGCTCCTCCAGACCGTCGAGCTCCGTCAGTATCTGGCTAATAATCCTCTCCGTCACGTGCGAATCACCGAAATCACCGCCCCTAACCGGGGTAATGGAGTCAATCTCGTCAAAGAATATTATGCACGGAGCCGCCTGCCTAGCCTTCCTGAACGTCTCTCGGACAGCCTTCTCGGATTCGCCAACCCACTTCGATAGGAACTCGGGGCCCTTCACTGAGATGAAGTTGGCTTCGCTCTCGTGGGCCACTGCCTTCGCGAGGAGTGTTTTTCCGGTTCCTGGGGGTCCGTAGAGGAGTATTCCCTTTGGCGGGTTCGCCTGCATGTGCCTGAAGAGGTTCGGGTATTTGAGTGGCCATTCTACGGCTTCGATTAGCTGTTTCTTGACGTCGTCTAGGCCGCCTATGTCTTCCCAGGTGACGTTTGGCACCTCGACGAAGACTTCCCTCATCGCTGATGGTTCGATGTCTTTGAGGGCGTTTTCGAAGTCTTCCCGCGTGACCTGTATTTTCTCTAGCACCTCGGCTGGGATTGTTTCTGCTTCCAGGTCTATTTCTGGCAGTATTC
>JAUQYY010000170.1 GCA_030587505.1 Candidatus Sigynarchaeota archaeon | reverse complement strand
GCAGCCTCGCCCTGGGATACCTCAACCCCGAATACTTCCTAGGGGGAGAGGTTCCACTCGACAGGGAGCGCGCAATCAAGGCAATCGAGGAGCAGCTCGCGGAACCTATGGGAACGGACCCCTACAGCACCGCTAGGGGCGCACTAGACCTGATAGAGATAAGCATGAAGAACCATCTCAATGCCATGATTCAGGGCCTCGGATTCAGACCGGAGAACTACGTCCTAATCTCCTATGGAGGCGGCGGGCCTCTTCACGTGGCGGGATACGCAAGAGAGCTAAACTTCCAGGACATTCTTATACCGGAGTGGGCTGCGGCTTTCTCAGCCTTCGGGTGCGCGTGCGCAGACCACGCGTACAGACACGAGAAAACAATGGACCTGATAATCACACCCGACGGGGGCATGAATCCGATAGTCGCCATGATGCTCAACGCGACGTGGGCGGAGCTGAAACAGAACATCGCCAACGAGTTTGAGAAGGAGGGGAGAGACCCCAGCGAGATGGAGTTCAGGCCGTCCGTGCGGCTACAGTACCTGGGTATGCTGGACGACCTGGAGGTGCAAGCCCCCTCGGAAAACTTGGAGCCCGACGACGTGTGGAAAATCGCGAGAAGCTACGATGAACTCTTTGAGGAAATATTCAGAAGAGGAACAAAGAGCCCCGAGCTGGGATACCACATAACCAAAGCCGTAGGAACAGGGGTTGTTCCGGTTCCCAAACCCGAGCTTCCGAAGTACGAGCTGAGCGGGAAGGAGCCAGAGGAGGAGGCCGCCAAAGGGCACAGAGAAATATTCTGGGGAACAGGCTGGCACGAGGCTGCGCTCTGGGAGATGGGACTGCTGAAGCCGGGGAACGTGGTTGATGGACCTGCTGTTATCGAGGCTCCAGCGACAACTCTGCTTGTTCCGCCGGGTTTTCGAGTCAGACTGGATGAACACAGAATCTTCCACATGGAGGTGTGAATATTGTCGAAAAAACCGATCGGTTGGGATGGAAAAACGCTGAAGGAAATGCTTGAGGAAAGCGAGAGAATCTTTTCGGAGACCGGACACTGCTACGGGATAGACAGGCTCAGGCTTAAGGAGGAAGACCCATTCAGATACGAGCGCGCATACGCCAGCCTTAGAGGCGCGCTTGTTTCCGCCAGGGAAACCGCTCTACACATTGCCGCTTCGCCGATCGTGAGGGAGATCGGTGAGCTTTGCTTCGCTCTGTACACTCCGGAGGGAGACTCCATTGTTGTTTCAACGGGAATACTCGTTCACGTACACACCATGAGTGAAGCCGTCAAATTCATGATAAGGGAGGACTACGAGGAGGACCCTGGAATCAACCCGGGGGACATATTCCTTAACAACGACCCCGAGTGCGGAAACGTGCACACAACAGACGTGCAGACCCTGATTCCCATCTTCTGGCAGGACGAACTCGTAGGCTGGGCGGGTGGAGTCACCCACCAGGTCGACACGGGGGGAATAACCCCCGGACATGACCTGGTTCCCGCCGTGCAGCGCTTCGACGATGGGGTCTACTACACCTGCAGAAAGATAGGCTCCAACGACAAGATATGGAAAGACCACCTAATAAGCGCGAGAAGGTCTGTGAGAACCCCGCTGTACTGGGAGCTGGATGAGAAGTGCCGCTTGGCCGGAGACTTGATGATACGCGACGCGGTGTACGACTTCATAGAGAGGGAAGGAATCGACTACTACAAGCGCTTCATAAGAGAGGCGGTAGAGGAAGGGAGAAGAATATTCAAAGAGCGGGTGAAGGAACGCCTAATACCCGGAAGATACAGAGCAGCGTCATTCATGGACATACCGATGAAGGAAGAAGCCTGGCAGCCCAGAGCAAAGATGGACAAGCTCAGCAATCAACCCATAGAGATCATAGTGAAAGAGGACGGTGGCATCTCCCTAAGCTTTGACGGGGCAAGTGCCCCCGGACCAAACTGCATGAACTGCGGAAAGGGGGCCATGGAGGGAGGCCAGTGGGTTCTCCTCACCCAGGTACTTATCTACGGAGACAAAGTGAACGATGGAGCCTACTTCGCGGTGGAAACCGATTACCCCGAGGGAACATGGAGCAATCCGGGTGACCCCTACCTCTCCTATCAGGCACCCTGGGGCAACCTGATTCCAGCATACACGGGAATGATGAAGTGCCTGTCCTACGGCCTGTTCTCCCGAGGATACCGAGAAGAGGTCGTCCCCGGATACGGCTTCACAGGAGACGCTATCCAAGGTGGAGGAATCTACTCTGCTGGTCCCCTCGCGGGGCAGAGGTGGGCGCTCTCCACCTTTGAAATCAGCGGTCAGGGCTTGGGTGCGAGTGCGGTTAGAGACGGACTAGACTGGGGATACGCGATGTGGAACCCGGAGGCTGACCTCGGAGACGTGGAAACCTGGGAACTGTACCAGGGAGGTATACCCTACCTCTCAAGAAGAGTCAAACCCAACGTTGCCGGGTATGGCAAGTATCGCGGCGGCGCAGACTACGAGGGTGTGGCGATGGTTATTCACTCTAGGGACGTGGAATTCTTTGGAGCAAGGGAAGGTTACGTCTTCCACGGATGCGGCGCAATGCACGGCGGTTATCCTCACGCAACAGCTTACCGTCTATACGCCAAAAACACGAACATGAGAGAGATAATACAGAACAAGAAGGACTATCCCCTCGGGGATCCGGACCCTAGCAACGGTGAATTCGAAAAACTACTAAAGGGGGATATAGTTAGAAAGCCGTACTGTACCATGTACCCCATCACTCTCGACAACTACGACCTTGTCTACTACTTCCTCAGCGGGGGACCCGGATACGGTGACCCGCTCGAGAGAAAGGTGGAACGGGTGAAGAAAGACCTTGACGACGGCATATACACAAGCGACGTTGTCTACAGGGTGTACGGTGTCGTGGCGCACTACGATGAGGACAAGGAGGAGTGGATAGTGGACGAGAAAGCCACAGAGAAGCGGAGAAAGGAAATAATAGAGGAGAGAAAGCAGAAGTCCGTACCTTTTCAGGAGTTCTGGGAAAAGGAGCGGAAGAAAATACTCGAAGGAAAACTCAGCGAACCGGTTAAACGAACGCTTTCGGAGAGCCTTCAGCTTTCCAAGAACTGGGCCAAGGAGTTCAGGGAGTTTTGGAAACTTCCCGAAGACTTCCAACTGGAGGTGTAACCATGTCGAAGTACGATAAAAGGACCCTCGAAAGACTCATAGACGGTGAGTTAACCTGGGAGGAACTCAAACCCATCATAGCGGGAAGAAAGGACCCCGACAGGTTCGACAGAATTCTCGAAATCCTGCAGGAACGCGTCCCGTGGAAGGAGAAAATCCTGCTGCCCCTCCACGAGCACCTCTACGTGGTGGCGAAGGAGGGCGAGAGAATAGTCAAGTGCGACTGCGGATACGAGTTCGGAGATTACAGGGAGAACTGGAAGACCAAGTGCAGGGTGAGAGTCAGAGACACCGCCGAAGAAATAGAAGAGCTCTACCCCAAGTACATGGGTTGCCAACCCGACTGGATGGAGATAAGAGAGTACTACTGCCCGGGCTGCTTCGCACTGTTAGAAGTCGAAACCGTACCCCCAGGGTATCCGAGCGTGTTTAACTTCCTTCCCGACATCGACACGTTCTACGAGAAGTGGTTGGGGCGGCCTCCACCAGACAGGTAGACAGAGCGGTTACACGAAGCCTCCCCACTTTCACATCTTTTCTTTTTTGTTGCCTTTTGTGAGCAGTCCATGCGGGTGGAAGCTATACGTTTTTTAGACTAGGAAACCTTAAATAACTCCTGTGTGAGAATTCCTAAACGATTTTCCGTTTAGAGAAAATTTTGAGAAGAGGTGTTGTAAAGTCTCTGAGAAAAGAGTGAACCGTAGCCCCAGATTTCGTTGGGGGAGTGTTAATTGGTTCGCTTCTAACGTTTTCGTCAGAAGCGCTAAGCGAACACGCTTGTGGAGGAAGTGTGATGGTTTTTCTCACTAAGGAAGAAGAGAAGATGCTTGACGGTGAATACGGTGCCGGGACTCAGGAGGCTATGAGTATACTGGTAAAGCTCGCCGAAGCTTATGGTGCTGAGAGAATGATTGAGGCGAATAGTGCTCACGTGGCTGCTGGCCTGTTTCTTGAGGAGATCGAGTGGTACGAGAGGCTGATTCGGGGGGGAGCGAGGTTCAGGTGTTTCACAACTAGGCACCCTTGGGGCATCGACTACGAGCACTGGGACGAGGTAGGCACCATATACGGTAACTCGCCCGAAATAAAACAGTTAGGCGAGCAGATCTTCAGCTACTCGCTTAGAATGGGCGCCGTTCCGATGGGCACCTGTATCCAGTACCTCCTAGGAGACTTCCTGATGCCCGGGGACGTGTTCGCCTGGACGGGGTCCTCCGGGGTGGTTTTCGCAAACTCTGTTCTCGGTGCGCGTGTAAATATGGAGGGAGCGGT
>JAUQYY010000167.1 GCA_030587505.1 Candidatus Sigynarchaeota archaeon | reverse complement strand
TGGTAGGAGGCGGTTAAAGCCTTAACCAGCAATTCGGCGTGCCTGTCAACCAGCTCCAAATCCTCAGGGGAGGGCGGCTCAACGTTTTCGTAGAATCCCTCAATCAACACCTCATCCTGCCCACGCATAGTGTTCAAAGCCCAAACCAGGCGCCAAACCGGATTCGGAAGCACGTTCGCGTTGCTCGAGTGCACATCCATAGGATTCGTCCTACACTCAAGCTCCAAGTACACTATACCCTTAAGGCCGAGAATTAAAGCTGGAGGAGCACCCGGAAAGGCTTGACTCGGCATCCACATACCCATAGCCTCACACCTTTTCAACTCACTCTCCCTTTTCTCAGCCCACTCCGGCAGGTGAACACTCGCCTGTTCCTCCTCACCCTCCACACCAAAAACGAAGTTAAAGGGCAGATCCCCGGTAACCTCCTGAATCGCCTGTAAAGCGTTAAGCGCAGCCATGAACGGCCCCTTACTGTTAATGGCGCCCCTCGCAATTATTCGATCGTCCACAATCCTCGCCTCAAACGGCGGCGACGTCCACTCATCCAAAGGCTCCACCGGCTGAGTATCATACATCCCATACACAAACATCCACCGATCACTCGACCTGGACCTGAGTTCCCCATAGACCACGGGGTAACCCGAAGTGGAATCAATCGTGGACTCAGCACCCAGCAAATCCCTCAGATAATCACGCGTCATCTCCGCGGTTTCTTTCATCCCCTCACCCGTCTGGGAAATGCTCGGCTGCCTGAGATACTCCTGCACCCTCCTTACGTGCTCATCAAAGTGCTCATCAATATACCTGTGAATCTTCTCAACATCAGACAAATTTCACTCCTCCATTCCAAGGTGAAACTCTTCACACTCATTTCCTTGAAAACTCAAAACAAACCCGTTAAATCTCTAACACCCACCTCCCTTTTTACTTTTTCCGCATCATCACATTCCTTATGTACACAACACTCAGAGGAGTCAAATCCATCGTATCCCTGTCCACCATTATGAAGCAGGTTTGCTTGAAAAACTGAAAACGGAAACGAAACGCCTTCTCCTCAAGTTTAGAGCATCCCTCACTTCGCCCCTAAAAAAGCCACCAAACCCCAAGCATAATTCAGATTCGCTCTCAATTTTGAGGTGGAGGGAAAAAAGATTTATAGGTTTATTGAACCATAGGAAAGCTCGATTCCCCCCTCATTTGTGTTGCTACGGAACGTTTTTAGATATGAAGGTGGTAGGTGTTATCTTTATGGAGCCGGACATGTCCCGAGAGGAACTGCTGAAACTCCAGGAAAAGAGATTCAAGCGTACAATGGAATTGGCGTTCAGAACACCGCTGTACCGTGAAAAATTTAAAGAAGCAGGACTAACTCCAGCTGACATCATAGGCATCAAAGATTTAGTAAAGATACCCTTCTCCAGCAAACAGGACATAATAAAAGACTACAAAGCCGCTATCGCAGACCCCAACGACCTATCGGTCTACCACACAACCTCCGGAACCTCGGGAACACCAACAATAGTAGGTTACACAAACAATGACATCGAGGTTCAAATATCTAATGAAGCGCGAAATCTACAAACAGCAGGATTCAAAAAAGGAGACACGGTAATGAATTGTTGCCCTTATGGTATGTTCTTCGCGGGTACGTGTATTCATGAGGCTTTGAGGCGGATTGGTGCTGTTGTTGTTCCGGCGGGTAAGCAAGCGTCTAGTAGGCAGCAGGCGGATATGATTCATTTTTACCGCCCGACGGGGGTTATCGGCATCCCTCAGTTTTTGATTAAGTGGGCTACGCTGTACGAGGAGATGTTTGGTGAGGATCCTCGGGAGAGTTCTCTCAGTAGGGGTTACGCTCTCGGGGAGCCTGTGCCGGAGTCAAAGAGAAAGCGTATCGAGGATATGTGGGATATCGATTTGAGGATAGGGTACGGGTTGTCGGAGGTGGGTAGCGGCGGCGAGTGTGAGGAGAAGCATGGTGTTCACTGGCCTGAGGATCTCTCCTTTGTTGAGGTGGTGGATCCAGAAACTGGTGAGAGGGTTGCTGACGGCGAGAGGGGAGAGCTGGTTTACACCACTCTCTCCAGAACGGGCACCCTGGCTGTAAGGTTCCGTTCAAGGGACAGTTCCTACATCGTGGGGGAAAAGTGTCCCTGCGGCCGCGTCACCAAGAGGATTATGCCCCCGGAGTTTCGCCTCGATGGTTTGATTAAGATAAAGGGAACCCTGACGAGTCCCTTTTCCATAGACTCGGCGATCTTTAGTTACGATGGCGTGAGAGACTACCTGGTGGTTATCAGAGAGGACCCCTCCGGCTTGGACCGTATAGACGTTTTCATTGACGCCGAATCATTCACCCCCAGCCAGCTCGAAAGCCTATACGATAGGTTCGGCGGAGCGGTTTGGTTTAAACCATCATCCGTAAAAATCGTGGAGAAGGACAGCATCCCGGTCATTGGCAGAAAAGGGAAAAAGATAATCGACCTGAGAACGCAAGCAGACTACGGAGAGGAACTAAAAAATTTCCTAGAGAAGTACGGAGAATCCACCTAGCGCTTCCTTCCCATCACCCTAGTAGAACTCCGTTGACAGCACATAAAGAGTTCACTCCATCACATTACATCGTACTACATTACGTTTTCTGGGACTTTGACGCCCTGCTCTTCCAGTCGCTGCTTCACTATCCGATTCATTTTCTCCTCCGTGAGCGTTTTGATTTGGTGGGGAGCATAGGTTCCGATGTCGGTTATTATCAGGTCGATCAGCTTGGGTGGGGTTACGTCGAAAGCGGGATTGTAGATTGCTATCTCGCCCTTTCCGGGAATCTTCTTGTCGGTTATTATGTCTTCTGGAGGCCACTGCTTCAGACTGTTTTCCGTGATCACCCCGGTCCTCCTCTTGTCCTCCGCCTCCAGGGCGTATAGGTACGTGACCTCGTCGATGCTACGTTCTTCAATCGGTATGTCGCTTCCAAACGCGGTCTCAAGGTCGATTGTGCTGTAGGATGTTGCGTAGAAAAAGTCCACGTTTCCATAAACCGCGGCCACTCTGGCGATGTCGGCGGAGCCTATCTTGTTCGCCACAGACCCGTCTCTCGCCACCCTATCCACCCCCAGAATAACCTTTGAAACCCCGAAGCGTTCAAACGCAGACGAAATCATATTATCGGTTATGATTATCGTTGGCACCTGAGCCCTGTTCAGCTCCCAGGTTGTGAGCTTGTATCCCTGACTGCGGGGACGCGTTTCCTTCGAAACCACTACTATATCCTTTCCCTCCGTGTAAGCCTCCTCAAGCATTCCTAGGGCGTGTCCACCATAACTTGAGGATAAACTCCCACCGTTGCAGTGAGTCATCACAACGTCTCCGCTCTCAATGTGCCGCTTTCCTTCTTGGCGCAGGTACCAGCTCATTATGAGATCTGAAGCCAGTATGTAGTCTGCGGCTTCCCTCACAGCCTCAACGGCTTCAGCCACGCTCCCATCCTTACTCACGGCTTTTTCCGCAGCTCTCAGACACATGTCCGTCGCCCACTTAAGGGGTGAAGCCGTGGGTCTCGTGCCGTTCAGAAAAACAGCGGCTTCCCTCAACTTCTTGATAAAACCGTTTTTGTCTTCGGTTTTGAACTCGTTGGCGGCGAGCAGCATCGCGTAACCCGCCGCACACCCTATCGCCTGGCTGCCCCTAACAATCATTCCCTTTATACCTGGATCGCCGGCGCTCCTCCAATCCTTCGTCTTCCAAACAGTTACTTCGTAGGGAAGCTTTGTCTGATCTAGCAGAACCATTGCTTCATCCTCGGGCTCGTAGTGAACAGTGAGAGGAATGTTCGTCCTACTATGAACATAAGCCCCGATCTCGGCATCGAACTCGAGCCCAATTTTCCTAAAGACATTCTGTATATCTAACATCGGCGCATAACTCCTCAGAAGAATATTACCGAATTATATTTCGGATCAGGTCATCAACACTATTCCGTTTTAGGTACAGAAAAAACCATTAGTTAAACTACATAAATTTTGGGGTTTCAGAAACATAACGATTAAAAATAATAAGAATTTTTTGCGCCAATCTACTTTTCGGTTCTTACCCTCTCAGCGAATTCTTCTAATTCTTGCTTCGTGGGACTTCCCCTCGTTTCACTTCTCGTCGCCTTAAACGCTCCCGCCAGGTTAGCTCGCTCTAAAGCCTCAACAAGAGAAAAACCCCGAGCCAGGGACGCCGCGAGCACTCCGTGGAAAGCGTCGCCGCAACCTACGGTGTTTACCACCCTATAGCCGTATTTTTCGAGGGGTATTCCCCTTATTTGCGTGACCTTCTTGTCTCCCGGCTCGATTAGTTGAGCGCCCTCAGCCCCCATCTTCTTAACAACCGCCAAACCACTGTTGATTGGTGAAAGGAGGCTTTTTACCTTCTCCAGCTCGCTCACGCCCGTCAAGTTTTCAACCTCCACGGCGTTCATTAAGAGAATGTCAACCAGCTTGAGGATATCCTTCAGAGACTCGTATCCCTCCACGCAGTGTACTCCAGGGTCCCAGATGTTGATCGCGCCGTAGCGTTTCCCAAGCATCATGACCTTCCGAATTACGGGAAGCTGAGGGTCTACAACGGCGAGAACCCTAGCCCCCTGTATCAGCTCTAATCTGCGTTTCTTCTCCAAATCCTCAGGCTTGATTTCATGGTTCGCCCCGAAAAGAGTGTGGATAACGTTCTCCCCCCTGGAGTCTATCACAATGTACGCTTGACCCGACTCAACACCCTTAACAGTAATAATTCCACTAATGTCAACACCCTCATCCCTCAAAATTCTTTTCTGCTCCTCGGCTATCTGATCATCACCCAACCCGCCTATAAACGCAACCTCACCAGGACTCATCACCCTCGCAGCCGCCACGGCAACGTTAGCGCCCTTCCCTCCAGGAACACGCGTAATCCTGTTCACAGGCACCTCTTCCCCGAACTTGGGGAACCTCTCCACAAAAAGGTTAATATCATAGTTTATCGCACCCAAACAAACCACCCGCACCATAAAAACCACCCAAACCACAAACACATTCGTTTCTACCAAACAAATGGCCCACAACACACGAACACTATAAAATACCCCGAAACCCATTGATATTTCTAATGCCTAAACAAAAGAACCTAGAAAAACCAAGGAAAGAAAAACGACCATCTTACAAGCTAGAATATCAGAGGAAAAAACATCAGATTAGTCTCAAAATCTCGGAGATACTACTCACCGTGTGGTCGGGTTCCTCCTCAGCACAGCTTGGCTCCTTCTCCGCGTGCAAATCCCTTTTCACGCGTATCGTGGTTGCCCCGATCGCCTTCGCCCAAGCGAAATCCACCCGTGGATCATCACCCACAACAACAACCCTCTTACCCGAGACTGAGTGACCCAAGTCCTCCTCCAAGCATCGAACTAATTTTTCAACAAACTCCGGCGCCGGCTTGCACACACCCAGCCTCTCCGAAGTAAACAGACACTCGTAGTGCTTTCCCTGCTCAAGCCCAAACAGCCTCATCTTTATCTCGGTTTCCTCATCCTCGTTGTTAGTGGCAATCACAACAGTTGACCGCCGCATCAACTCCTCAAGCGTCCTGCAAGTATCAGGATAAGCCTTCGCCCGCGCCTTGAAACACTCCCAGTACAAGTCATGAATCCTATCAAGAAAACCAGGAGGAAACCTCACCCCGTTATTCTCCTGAATCTTATCAAGAAAAATCTTCAACCTCAACCTCTTATTATGCCTCTCCGGCTTAAGAGGAAACCTCTCATAATGCTCCCTCTTCGCCTGCCTATAAAACTCCTCAACCTCCTCCTCACTAAGCTCCAAACCACTCCTGTTAACCTCACGACACACCAGCTCAAAAACCTTCCTCAAAGCCTCCTCCTCAGGAATAAGAGACAAACCCAAAGTACCATCAATATCAAATATCACCAAAGTATCATCGTCTACACGTGAAGTATCCGACCGCCTTGTCAAGAAAATCACCGCAAGCACCTTGAACCAAACACAAAACACTCAACCCTAAAAACTACAGCACACAACCAATTATACACACATATATAAAAGTATTCTTACACACCCACCCGACCAACGACACAACCACTCAAAAAACAAACCAACAACAAAGAGAAAAACGAACCAACCAAACACACACTAAACAACCGGCAAAACCGCGAGAAAAACAACCCAAACACAGGTAAAAACACCGAGAAAACCGTCCCCCAGAAAAAGAACAGTGAACAGAAGAAAAAATAGTGGGAGACGCCGTGTACCCTAAGGATACTAACACACAACATCATCGTAGAGCGGTGCGCTCACAACTCAGCCGTGCTCTCTCATACCAGGGAATCACCGGCGTCTCCCAAAGCCGCTGTAACCTACCTGGGTCGACTCCCCAATCATCGAAGAGGCAACCGCCACACTCCTGAAGAAGTCCGTCGAGTAGGTGTAACGCGGCAAAAAATGTAGCCCAACCTCTTGCCCTAAGCTTCATCCCACAAAAGGTCGGATAGTCCTCGAAGGCGGGCCAAGAGTAAAATAAACAAAACAAACTATTGAAACTTTCGGTAGACCACCCCAAAACAAACCAGAATTCGAAAACACAACTCATCCTAAGAACAAAAAGAAGAAAAACAGAACAAGTAGAAATAACCAGGGCACAGGCTTCAACCCCAGCAGAATTCGCCCAGAAGAGCACTTTTCTGGACCCGTACACTCGGACGGTTGGGGACCGCGGGCTGAACGCCTCGGCGAACCTCGGCGCGTACACCCCGGTTCCATCAAACCCATCTTCTATGGGAGTCCTCGTCCCCAGCGACCCGTGGCAGTCACCTGCCCCAGGCGGCGTTGAGCCAGCGCTGGAGAATGGCTGCCTCTTTTCGGGACCCGCTTCGGGCTTAGATGCTTTCAGCCCTTATCGGTTGCGGCGTGGCTGCCCGGCAGTGCCCTGTCGGACAACCGGTAGACTAGAGGCCGCGGCACCCTGTTCCTCTCGTACTAGGGGTGCCCTACCCTCAGGCAGCCGACACCCCCAACAGGTAGAATCCGACCTGTCTCACGACGGTCTAAACCCAGCTCACGTTCCCTTTTAATAGGCGAACAACCTCACCCTTGGTGGCTGCTGCACCACCAGGATAGGAAGAGCCGACATCGAGGGAGCAAGCCACGAGGTCTATGTGAGCTATTGCCCGTGACAACTCTGTTATCCCTGGGGTAATTTTTCTGTCACCTCCAGCCCCCACCAATGGGGACATGAAGGATCGCTAGGCCCAGCTTTCGCTCCTGCATCCCGTATTTTCGAGGATACAGTCAAGCCGGCTTTTGGCCTTGCCCTCCACGGCGGATTTCTGACCCGCCTGAGCCGACCTTAGGGCGCCCTTGATACCTTTTCAGGGGCGTGCCGCCCCAGCCAAACTGCCCACCTATGCTTGTTCCAGCGCTTCCGCGCTGGTTAGGGGCATAGCCGCGAGTGAGTGGTGTTCCATTGGCGCCTACCCCAACCCCCGGAGAGGTTGGGATTAACGGCTCCCACTTACGCTATGCACCCGTGACCATACCTCAGGCACAGGCTGCAGTAAAACTCCACAGGGTCTTCTCTCCCCGTTGGGGGTCCCTAGACTGTTCGCTAGGTTATGTGGGTTCACCGGGTTCCGGGCTGGGACAGTGGGGGGCTCGTTGATCCCTTCATGCAAGCCGCCAATTAAGCGGCAAGGTATTACGCTACCTTAAGCGCCCTTCTCTCGCGCGAGAAGGGT
>JAUQYY010000162.1 GCA_030587505.1 Candidatus Sigynarchaeota archaeon | reverse complement strand
GCTGAGGTGGAAGCCTCTACTGGTAGAGATACCAGCAAGCCTCATCGTTGAAGCGGGAAGCCCGCAGGCTTATAGCCGTGGGTAGCTCACGAACATACTGGACGAGGCGAAGGAAGCCTGGGAGAAGACGTGGAAGGTTTTCGACGACAACAAGGACAAGCTGGACGACCTCGAATACATGACGAAGACCGTTATTGACGCGGTTATGCCGAACTCGGAAACCATAAAGAGAACGGGAATGATGTTCGCTCAGGGAGTAGTGCACTGGCTGATTGACGGCTACAAGATGTACAAAAAGATATAAATCGCGGAGTTTCTGATTTTCAGCTCTCCGAACTTGAATCTCAAACCGTTCAAATAAACGAATATGTTTCCCATATTTTCTTTTTCTCTTATTCATGCTTGGCTGTTGATTCTTCCGCTTCGCTTCGTGTAGACCCGGGATGCCTCGGAAACTGTGTGGCGGCTTTCAAGAGGCTCCTACGGGTTTGGTTCGCAAGTCGTGCACATGTTTTCCCCTTCTTTAGATATTATCGGAGTTTCTCTACTCGGCGATTTTTAAGTGATGAGGTCGGTTAGCACTCTTCCCTCGCGGTCTTTGGGTGGGGGTATGCCTAGTATCTCCGCTAGTGTGGGTACAACGTCGATGAGGTTGACGGGTTTCTTTAGTTTCAAGCCCTCATTGACTCCCTCTCCTCTCACTATGAGCGTGGAACTCACTGAAAACGCGGCCCTCCTGGCGGTTGGAAGGTAGTAGGCGTGTGCACCGTAGGTCTGGCGGGAATCGTAAATCAACCCGTCGCTCAGGGATTCTGGCAGCATCTCCGCCGCGTTGAGGATCTCTATCCGGTCGTCCCACACCTGGTAGGGGGGATTCAGCAGGTAGACCACGTCTCCTGTGCGGTCTCCGCCCTGGGACAGAACATGAGCGTCCTCTCTTTTGAGGGCGAGGGCGACAACTCTTCTCCCGTTTTCCTTGATGTTGTAGAGGCAGTCTATCACCCTCTCCCTCACAGAGTCGTAGTCTTCTGGGCTGACTGCTCCGTGTGGTTCCCTGCCCTTGAGGTTCACCCACACGTACGGCGGCTCAAAGTAGGGGAACGCTAGGGTTTCACTCCAGTCGACCACGTACCTCTCACAGTTCTTGCTCCACTTGTAGGAGAGCAGTCCTTCCTCCATAAGGGCGAGGGCGATGTTCACCGTTTTGTGAGTGGGCACCGCTCCGTGGTCGGAAACGAAGACAACAACCGTGTTCTCACCCGTACACGTTTCCACAAGCGTGCCGACAAAGTCATCCACGATCCCATAGGATAGTTCCACCATCTCCCTTGCCTGCTTCACCTCCTCAGAGTCTCCCGCTAAACCCTCGTAAATAGCGGCGTATCTGTGATTTATGCTGTCCAAGAGGTGAAAGTGCAGGTAGCACATGTTCCAACCAATGGTTTCCTTAGCGTGCTTAACGATTTTAGCCAGCGTGTCGGCTTCCTGTATGTTGTGGGCGACGTATTCCTTCTCGGTTCCGTAAATGTCGTATGGGATGCGCTTCTCAACGGTTGCCAACGAGAAATCGTGCTTGACCAGCACGTTCCTGACGAGTTTTTCGCCGAAATCAGGGGGGCTCGTCCAACCATCTGGGTTGAGTATCCTAGTGCGGTGGAGAACCATGCTTTCCCCGTCGGGTGTGAGCTCCTCCAACCTCACCCTGAAGATCCCTCTGCGCACCCCGTAACTCGTCTCCACAGGGACTTCTATTTCATCACTCCATTCTCCTTTCCCCACAACCCGGTGGTTTGCCCCGCCACCCGCCCCAAACAAGAGAATCGAATCGTACCCCTCACCCCCGGAGTCTATTAGCAAAATCCTGAGGGAGGCTATCTCGCTTGCCAGTATGTCCTCCAGGATGAGACACGTCTCCAGCGGAGGGGAGCGGGTTTCCACGCCGGGTGGCAGTGTTGCGTCTTGGGCTGGTGATATTTCGAACGTGGTGATTGTTTTTTCTAAGGATATTATTATCGGGAGGGATTCCGGGGTGGGCCAGGAGAAGAGGCTCATGGCACCCTTTTTGAAACTGGCTGGCCACCCCGCCGGGTAGTTCAGCACGAAGGGGGTGTAACCGTTCCTCTCGGCGGCGTCCCAGAAGTACTCTGCTCTGCAGAAGCGTGAGAGCTGTGAGCGTCCCCGCTGGGAAACGCCGAGGTCCAAGGGTTCGCCGGGAACGTGCAGGTAAAAGCTCGTGGCGCCGTGCGTCGCGGTGGTGGCCCCGGTAGCCAGGGTGGTCCAATTTGTTGGGGTATCACAGGGAATACAGGGATACGCTTCGGCTGATGTTCCCTTCTCAATCAGTTCGGTTATGTTGGGCAGGACTCCTTTCTTCGAGAAAAGTTTTACGAGGTCGGGAATCGCGCCGTCGACGCCTATTAGAAGCAGCTCTCTCCTGCTCAATCTTCATCCGTCCCAAACAGTTAAAGTAGGAACCCCTACGGAAGTAATTAAAAGTTTTGAAAAACAATTTAGAACCACAGAATTAAAGCTATATTTCCTTTTCCACCATGCCAGTAAGCCTAGGAAGCATACCTCCTCTTTGCGCTCTTCACGGTTTCTAACGGCATTCACTCTTGCGAGGGTTCTAACTATTACCTTTCCGTGGATAGTTTGTCTGCTCGTATGATTCCTTACCTACAGGATTTACCCGAGGGACAGGGAGAAAATCTACAGGCGACCCGAGGAGAGTGAAAGGAAATAATTAGAACCCGAACAACACCTCTCCTTAATTTTCCTTTTTATTTTCCGGTTTAGTGTTTTTTGGTGGTTCTTTCTATATGCCGA
>JAUQYY010000142.1 GCA_030587505.1 Candidatus Sigynarchaeota archaeon | reverse complement strand
CCTCTTAATCCATATAACACAACTACAAATATTGCCAATACGTGAAAAAAGATGATTTCGGCATTTAGCGTAAACCCAAAGTAGGGGGTAGAAAACATTTAAATTTGATTCTGCAATCCCCTTCCGCTGAACGAAAGCAAAAAGAAGGTAGTAAAAAATGGGTGAACGAACAACAGGCGTATTGGTTGGTGGAATAATAGCACTTATCGGGGCACTACTAGGACTAGCAGCGCCATTCGTACTTTTGGCACCAGCGGCACTCGACCTCACGCAGCTATTCACACCAACGGCGATTTACGGATACATCGTCTTGATCCTAGCGATTATAGCTTTGATTCTCAGCATCCTGATGATTGCTGGAAAGTGGATCAAGTGGAGCGCTATCATAGTGCTGATCATTGGGATCATATCCCTAATAGGACTCATGGCTGGTCCAATGGGCGTTATACCTGGAATCCTTGAGCTCATAGGTGCCATTATAGCGATGGCAACCGGAGCCCTAGAGTAAAAACCGTAAAATCGCAAGAAAAATAACCTAATTTCTTTCTTTGTTTTTTATACTATTTTTTTATTAAATTTTTGTTATTGAATCTCCGAATTGACGTGTGCAGTTTCCTTTACACAAAGTTTAACTTCAGGAGGGTTATTGTTTCCACGATTTTGTAGGAGGTACCCTAATAAGTTTTAAAAATTGTTTTTTCTAACATTTTAAGCGTGGTGAAGTATGCCTGGAAAAGATGTTAAAACTGTTTCTTCGATTGACGAACTCTATGAAATTGATGCCTCCTATACTCGGTTCGACCAGAAATACGAGATGTTTGCGAGATCATGTTGGGACGAGAGTCTCACCTACAAATCGCTTCGCGACATCAAAAAATACATAGGTAAGTGTGTTGCTGAGAATTTACCCGGATTTACCCTCAGGGACTACGCCCTTATGCAGGGTTCGTGGGCGGTAACCAACGCGTCAGAGTTCGAAACGGGAAACATGGGACTGCTCTCGTGGAAGCCCCTGAGCTTTGAGAGGAACCCTTCAAGCGTTCAACTGTTCAAGATGTGGCGAGAGAAAAACAATGATCAGTTTCTAGGAAAGTTTCATGGAAGCCCCGAGGAGTTGTCCCTCATTGTGAAGAAAGCTGCCAAAACTTATGGCGCTGACCTGGTGGGCATATGCGAGCTTGACCACAGGTGGGTCTACTCTCACCACTTGGTTAGGCCCAACAATGCGCACAAAAAGATCGTGTTTAGGGATGTGGATGAACCGGAGGAGACCGATGAGGAGTTTATTATTCCCTCAGACATTAACCGCGCGGTTGTAATGGGAATAGAAATGGATATAGATTTGCTTAGGAGTTCACCATCACCTTTGTGTGACGCCGCCACTGGTCTAGGATACTCTAAGATGGTGTTTTTGGCGGCTAGTCTAGCGGAATTTATTAGGGGTTTGGGTTACAAGGCGATACCTTGCGCCAACGACACCGCCCTAAGTATCCCCCTAGCCATATCTGCGGGCTTGGGTCAGATCGGGAGAAGCGGCTTGCTCATAACCCCCGAGTTCGGGCCCGCGGTGAGAATATGTAAAGTTCTCACCAACATGCCACTGGAAATTGACAGGCCCATAGACTTCGGTGTCACTGAGTTTTGCGAGAAGTGTAAGAGGTGTGCGGAGAGCTGCCCAACCCAGGCGATATCCTTCGGGGAGAGAACCAAGGAGCGGAGAACAATCTCGAACAATCCGGGGGTGCTTAAGTGGCCAATCGACCCCGAGGCGTGTCTAGAGGCATGGAAGGAAATCGGAGTCTCATGTTCCAACTGCATCGCGGTCTGCCCATTTAACAAGGTTCGCGGCTACAAGCACCTGGCTACCGAGAAAGGAGACGCCGAAGAATGGTGGGGTTTAATTGAGACCTAAGTCTGTTTCTTGATTGGTGTCTGTTCAAAAAGGTTTATAATCATCGTGAAACTCAACTCTAAAAGGAAGCTTGTCACCGGTGGGAGACTTTTGACCGTGATAGTTAGAAATTACCTTAGCAGGGATAATGAGCAGACGCTGAGACTCATGGAAAAGCTAAGCAAGCACTTAGGTGTGGACTTCGACGCGGAGAAGTGGAAGGACTCCGATAGGCTGAGACTTTTCAGTCCGGGGCTCAGGAGGCAGACTCTTGTCGCAGAGGAAAACGGCAAAATAATAGGCATGGGAATGATTGAGGCTAGGTTGGAGCCCTCCGGAGTGATGGTAGGTTACCTGTACAACTGGATAGTGGACCCCGACCATCAGGGAAGGGGAGTGGGAAGGAAACTCGCGGAAAAAGCGCTTGAAATCCTTGAGAAAATCGGGGTTGACAAAATCCGAATAAACGTGAGCATGAAGGACAAAGAGCGAATCTCGCGATTAGTTTGTCCGATGGGGTTCAAACCAGTTTTCGTAACATTTGAAAAGGAAGTAAAACGAAAGGAGAGAAGCACATGATACCAGAGTGTCAACCGCAGAGTGAGATTTTTCACCATCCTAGGCAGATAAAGTATAGTGAAAAATGTTCGAAAGGGTTTAAATCAAGTTTTTCGTAATTTTCTTGGTGGTGGTCATAATGAACGTTACTTTGCCTCAAATGCCTTGGTATGGCGATACCACTCTAAAGTTGGAATTACCTGACGATTGGGATGTTAAAGTGTGTGGTATGGCAGGTGAAGAAAAGACTCCCGTTAGCGCAGAACAGGTGACTTCTGCCATCCGTAATCCGATCGGGACGAAACCATTGAACGTGCTGGCAGAAAGAAAGGAGGACGCCGTTGTAGTTTTTGACGACATGACCAGACCCACAAAAGTATCGGAGCTGGTTCCGCAAGTCCTCGAAGAGCTCAAGAGAGGAGGAATCAGTGAGGACAATATAGTTTTTGTTTGTGCCAACGGAGCGCACGGAACATTCAACAGAGAGGATTTCGCTAAAAAACTTGGAGAGGACATGGTGGAGGGTTATCCCGTTTTCAATCACAACCCCTACAGCAACCTTAACTACCTTGGGAACACCAAATACGGGACGCCCGTAGAGGTAAACGCCGAGGTAATGAGCTATGATCTAAAAATTGGAATAGGATGCATAGTTCCTCACCCCCAGTATGGTTTTGGAGGCGGAGCAAAAATAGTTCTGCCTGGGATAACAAGCATAAGGACAATATCTTTCAACCACGGCGACTTAGGGGGATGGTCAGCAGCACAAAACTACAGAGAGTTACACCCCCCTGTCAGCTAGCCTACGGCAGGCTGAATGAGGAAAACATTATGAGGCGGGATGCTGAGGAGACGGCGAAGATGGTCAATATGGACATGGTTATAAATGTGTTGGTTAATTTTCAAAGAGACTCAACGGACGTCTATGCTGGGGACATCGTGGAAGCTCAGAGGAGGGGGGGTTGAAGAGGCGATGATCCACTACCGGGTCCAGCTGCCTCAAAACCCTGATATTGTGATCTCGAATGCCTACTCAAAGGCCAACGAAGCCACCATAGCTGTGTGGCCTGTTATAGCTATGAGAGAGGGAGGAACTCTAGTGATAGTGTATAACACACCCACGGGGCTGGTTCCACACTACGTTGTGGGAAGATGGGGGCTAAAGAGAGTCGGGGGAAACAGGTGGCTACCAACGCCGAGCATACTGGAGAGAACGGGGAAAATTAAGCTACGAGTTCGGGCGTAACTTATTTTAGTTTGCATATATTTGTGGTTTCTATCTCATGGTGGTGGTTGAAATATCGCGTTTAACAGGTTCGAGTCGCATAGCTTTGGACAGAGATGGAGAAACCTTCCTGTTAATGGGAAATGAGGCGGTGGCGAGGGGCGCGATAGAAGCTGGTGTTGGTTTCGTTTCAACCTACCCTGGAACACCCGTGAGCGAGATCGGGAACATTTTTCACGAGATAGCACACGAGCTTCCCGGAGTCTATTTCCAGTACAGCGTGAACGAGGCTGCGGCTGTGCAGGGGGCGGCTGGAGCGAGTTGGTCCGGAGTAAAAGCCTTGGCGATAAGCAAACACGTTGGAGTAAATGTTGCGAGTGACTCGTTTGTAACCATTTGTTATAATGGAGCGAATAGTGCCTATGGAGAGGGTGGACTGGTTTTGGTGACTGGGGACGATCCTGGGGCTCTCGGAAGTCAGAACGAGCAGAACAATAGGTTCTACGGGCCTCTCTTCAACGCTCCCATAATAGAACCCTCAACGCCACAAGAAGCGAAGGACTTCATAGTAGAGGCATACCGGCTCTCAAACAAGCATGACATACCCATACTGTACCGCCTAACTACCAGGATAGCCCACAGCAGAGGGAAAGTGACCTACGGCCCCCTGCTTGAAGAGCCCAAGGAGAAGGGATACTTTCAAAAGGACATACCTAAGTACTGCTCACTCCCACCCCACGCCAACCGCAACAAGGCCCGCCTCATCGAGAGGATAAACAACATAGAGAAGGAATCCGCCAAAAGCAAACTCAACAAAATCCTACCCGGAACCGAAAAAACCGGAATAGTAACCAGCGGCGCTCCATACGGATACACCGTAGAAGCCCTGAGCCTACTGGACGCGAAAAACACGCCGGTACTCAAGCTAGGAATAACCTACCCGGTATCCCAGGAACTCTTCACCAACTTCGTACAGGAACATAACCTCGAAAAAGTAATAGTAGTAGAGGAAATGGAAGCCTTCCTCGAAACACAACTCAAGAGAATCGCATTCGAGCAGAAGCTCCCCATAGAAATAATCGGAAAGGAACTCTACCCGCCGTACGGCGAATTGTCAACGGGAGACGTAGCGCTGGGGCTCTCGAGAGTTCTTGGGAAGGAACCTAAAATAAACATCCGGGGGTCTCTTCAAAAACACGAGGAAGCGTCCAAGAAAATCCCTGCTAGGACACCAACCTTCTGTCCGGGGTGCCCGGAGCGAGCCCTCCTGTACAGCCTCCGAAAGGTAACCAACGACCAAGCCATCTACGGCGGGGACATAGGCTGCTACGTTATGTCCTTCTTCCCACCCCTCGGGGTCACCGACTGGATCGTGTGCATGGCAGGCGGCCTTGGCGTTGCCAACGGCGTGTGCATGAAAACCGACCAGGACATTGTCGCCCTGATGGGTGACTCCACGTTTTACCACACGGGAATCCCCGCGCTCGCCAACAGCGTCTACAACGATGCTAACGTCCTGCTAATAATTTTCGATAACCGGTGGACCGCCATGACCGGACACCAACCCCACCCCGGTTCCGGCGTTAGAGGAATGGGTGAGAAGTCCCCACCAATGCCCATCGAAGACGTTGTCAAAGCTCTGGGCGTAAAGTACGTCAGGGTGGTTGACCCCTTCGAGGTTAACCGCACCATAAACGTGCTAACAGACGCCTTGAAACATAAGGGGCCAAAAGTAATCATTTCTCGGCGTGAGTGCATGCTAACATACCAGCGGCGCCTCAGAAGAGAAAGAGAGAAAAAACAGGAGGGACCCAAAACAAAGGAACTTCTCTGGGTTGTTCCGGGGCGATGTCAGCTGTGCCTAGAGTGCGTGAAAATCTTAGGTTGCACCGCGATTCGAAAGATTGTGGACGAAGAGTACGGTGAGGAGACGATGTACATAGATCCGAGCCGCTGCACCCTGTGTGGAGTGTGTAAACAAATCTGTCTTCACTGTGCTATTG
>JAUQYY010000140.1 GCA_030587505.1 Candidatus Sigynarchaeota archaeon | reverse complement strand
ATGATTATTCTGTAAGTGGCGCCGCACCTTTTGCACCTAACCTTATAGGTTTTGATGTTGAGGAGGTTTCTATCCTCCTTCTCCGTTACATCCTGCTTGTCCAAGAGTTCCAACTCGTCCTCGTTCTCGTTTCCACATTTCAGACACTCTCTCAGTTTGAAGGCTTCCATGCCTCGTCTTCCAAGGGGGATGTACGCCTTAGTCGGGAGTTCTCTTATGTCCATACAACCTCACCCTAGTTTTTTAACCTTGTAGGGGTTTTATTGGATACATGTCACACTTTGTGGTACTTATAGCTATCGAAACATTATTTTCTTCAAACTCCACCGCCTCGAAATTTGTTACCGCCGAATTCATATCTGTTTTAAGGATGTTGGCGTCTCTTTCCTCAGAAAGGATTAAAATTGAGTTGTGCTTAGTTAATTCAACAGTACTATTTGGAAGCGGGTTGTTATGCAGGCTGTTATCCTGGCCGGAGGCAGAGGCACGAGGCTGAGGCCCCTGACTGTCAACACACCCAAGCCCCTGGTTCCCATCTGTAACGTTCCCATAATCGGTCACACAATAAACCTGTTGAAGAGGCACGGCATACGCGACATAGTTATATCTGTGGGCTACTTGGGTGACAAGATCGAGAGGGTTATCGGCGATGGTTCCAGGTACGGTGTTAACCTGACCTACTGCCATGAGAAAAACCCCATGGGGACCGCCGGCGCCGTGAAGCACGCTCAGAAGTACCTTTCGGACACTTTCATAGTGGCGAGCGGGGATGTGCTAACCGACATTAACCTGTCCAACTTCATCGCTGAGCATCGCAGAAAGGGTGCCCTCGCCTCGGTTGCGCTAACCAGAAGCCTAAGCCCCACAGCGTTTGGCATTGTTTTCACGGATGACAGCGGTTACATCACCCGCTTTCTCGAGAAGCCGAGCTGGGGTGAGGTTTTCAGCGACATCGTAAACGCTGGCTTCTACGTAATGGAACCGGAAATCCTGAAACTCATACCCAAGAACAGGGAGTACGACTTCAGCAGGGACGTTTTCCCAAGAATGCTCTCCGAGAACAAGGACCTCTATGGATACGAGATTGACAGCTACTGGATGGACATAGGAACCCCCCAGAAGTACCTTGAGGCGAACTACGACGTCCTGAAGGGCAGCGTGAAGGTGGAGCTCCCCTACCAGAAGGTCGGCGATGGACTATGGGTGGGAGAGGACGCCAGGATAGACGAGGACTGTGAGATTTACCCGCCCGCCGTTATCGGCGACTCCTGCCGCATAAGCGGGGGAGCCGTAATCGACCGTTTCAGCGTGGTTGGCTCCGGCTGCTACGTCGGTGAGGGCGCCAGGATAAGCCGCTCCATTGTTTGGGGCAACACCTCCATTCACAGGTCGGCTTCGCTCCGCTCCTGCGTGATAGGCTCGAGGTGTGAGGTGGGTGAGAAGAGCAAAATACTCAACGGGGCAATCATCGGTGACGACTGTGTCCTGGGCCCGGAGTGCCTCGTTAAAGAGAACATTCTCATCTGGCCCGATAAGGTTGTTCAGAAGAACGCCATTGTTAACATGAACATAAAGTGGGGGGTCATGTGGAAAAAGAGCCTCTTCGGAGACTATGGAATCTCCGGACTCGCAAACCTGGAAATCACACCGGAGTTCGCAACCAAGCTCGGAGTTGCGTTCGGAACCTACCTCGGTGAGGGGTCTAAGGTTGTTGTTGGTAGAGACACCTACCTCATCTCCCGGATGATTAAGAGGGCTATGATAGCCGGACTCCAGTCAGCCGGAGTGAACGTCTACAACGTAAGAGTGCTTCCCGCCCCCCTGATAGAGGAAGCCGTCAGAGCCCACAGCGCCGAGGGAGGAGTGGCGATAACCGTTCCCCGGGAGAACGAAAACCTGATCAACATAAGGATGTTCGACCGCGAGGGATTAGACCTCAACGAGAGGGAGCAGAAAAAGATTGAGGACATCTTCTTCAAAGAGGCTCTCAAGAGAAGCGAGCCCGTGGGCGTCGGAGACATACTATACCCCACTCGCTTCGTGGAATCCTACCTCGAAAACTCTCTCAGCAACGTGGATACCGAGCTGCTGTCCTCCTCCAGGATGCGCGTCGTGATAGACTGCGCCGATGGGAGCAGCTCGATAGTAGCCCCCGTCTTCCTCAGGGAACTTGGGTGTGAGGTTGTCACACTCAACGCGTACCTCGGAGCCTCGGTTCCCAAGAGAGCCACCCCCTCAGCTCCGGACTCCTTATCCACCCTCAGCAAGACCGTGAAAGCCCTCGATGCGGACCTCGGCGCAACCTTCGACAGCGACGCTGACAGGGTGCTCTTCGTCGACGAGAGGGGCGAGGTGGTGAGCGGAGACACGATGGTCGCTCTCCTAGCCCAAGCTGTTCTGAACGAGTTCGGAAAGGGAAACAAAATAGTGGTGCCCATAAGCACCAGCCAAATCGTGGACATGGTGGTCTCCAAGCTAAAGGGTCACGTGATCAGAACCAAACTGGGAATGAGACCACTGTCGGAAGCCGTGATAAGGCACAAGGCGGTTTTCGGCGGGGAGGAGACAGGAGGCTTCATCTTTCCGAGCGTACACCCCTTCCGAGACGGTGTCCTAAGCATCGCCAAGCTTCTAGAATTCCTAGCGAGAACACGGCAGACCCTATCCGAACTAATAGAACAGATCCCCAGGTTCTACACTCTGAAAGAATCCATAGAAACCCCGCTCCAGCACAGAGGAGTGATTATGCGAACACTTCTGGAAAACGCGGAGGGAGAAACCTTCGACACGATCGACGGAATAAAAATATACCTAGACAAGGGCTGGGTGCTGGTCCGCCCATCGTCGGACGAACCCGTGTTCGACATATTCGCGGAGGCGCAAACCGAGTCGAAGGCAAGAGAATTCATCAAAACCTACAAGAAAGAAATACAGGAAATCCTCATGGAGATTGAAAAGGGAACATAGTATAAACCAGACACAGAGAAACAAAGATGAAAGAATCCAATAAGCACAAGAAGCTTCGGTGTAAAACGAGGAATAAGAACGGTTCTCAAATCGAACGGAATGGGTTGAATTACGGCGTTATATCTTCCGGGGTCCAGTTACTGGGTTTTCTTGGGTTTTATTTGCGTTGCGAAGGATTCGAGTACTATTGTGGCTAGGATTTCGAAGTAGGCTCCCGGGGGTTCCGGAGCGCCCTTGACTTCTCTTCCGAGGAAGCTCTCCTCGCTGGTTCTCTTTCTGCCAACTATTTTTATGGTTTCGTCGGCGGTTTTGCCCAGAGAGGAGTCCTCCCAGGAGGTTATGGCGATGACCGTTCCCTGGGATTCCTTGGTCGCCTTGGCTACCGTTAACACCTCGGTTGTTTCACCGCTGCCGGAAATGGCTATGAGCAGGTCTCCCTCGCCTATCGGCGGAATCAGATCCGTCATCTCTATGCTAATGAAGTAGACCTTGTAGCCCTTCTGAAGCAAGCGCGTCGCAAACATCATACCGACGAAGGAGGATCTTCCCTTGCCCGTCACGAAGATTCTGTTCGCCTTCTCAATGTACTCCTCGAGCATCTTAAAGTCGTCAAGATTAATCTGCTTCAGGTTCTCCTGCAGCTTATCGAAAGTGCTGTTTATAAAGCTAAGCAGTTTCTCATCATTTCCCAACAGCTATCACCTCCATACAAATAAATATGAACGAAGCCTCCCAACAGAGCCTATCATATCCCTACTTCCACTCATATTTAGGAAAGTCAGGCTTTTTTGATTTCCTTTGTAACACGCTCTATTAAGCCTTTTTATCTTTTTTCAACCGTTTCTCTCCTCTTCTCGAAAAAGGGTGAAAATAACCGTCAAAACGAATATGAGTAAGTTGCCAGAAATAAATAGGATGCCTAAGGGTCATTAACCTTTTCTGACCGAATGGACCCGTGTGTGAAAATTAAAACGTGCTGAAAATGGTGGAAGAATTGAAAAAAGTTTTTGTAACCCGGCGGATAGCCGATGAGGCCCTCAAACTCCTCAAAGAA
>JAUQYY010000138.1 GCA_030587505.1 Candidatus Sigynarchaeota archaeon | reverse complement strand
TCCGCTTTACAATCTGCAATTTTACGCAAAATACGTAGCATAAGGTACTTAAAGTTTACGTAAAACCAGAAAGATTTCGGGTTTGGCAAGGCCGAAGGGTTCAGGGTTAATACTGGTTCATGGTAGCTTTCTGCTCTTCGAGTACTGGATCTTTCCAGAACCATGTCACCGTGCCGTTTTCAACCCTGTAGCCGAGAATGTCTTCCCTCAGCATTTCTCTTATTTCTTCAGCTATCTGGTCTCTCGCTAGGATGGATACGACTGTTTTAAACGTGTGGAGTTTCTCCGCGAGAAGATCCACCGGGTCTCCCGCGTGTTTGAATCTTCCGTGCCTCTCTATGTAGTCGTTTTTCAGAATCTGCCAGGCGACCCTCCTCCTTCTGAGCTCTATTTCCTCCTCGTCCTTCCTGCCGAGTTTCCCCTGCCTCTTTAGCTCCTCCTTCCGCTCCATAGCCGCCTCTATCGAGTCGTTGAACTCCCGGATAACCCTGTTTATGTACTCGGCGCTCACGTCCCCTGTTTCCGTCACAGCCTGATTCGCATCATACCTCAACCAGTCATTGTTAAGGATCCTCAACCCAAGCTCCTCGGCCCTCATCCTGACCTCTGTTCCAGGGTACGGTGCGAGAACGTGGAAGGCGTACTTGTTACCCAGAGACTTTCCGAACTCGAAGGTCTCCCTTATGGTTTCCTTCGTCTCCCCCGGGAGACCGAGTATGAACGATGAGAGGCTGTCTATTCCAACCTCATTCGTCAAAGCGATTGCGCTCCTTATCTTCTCAAGGGTTATCCTCTTCTTCGCGAGGTCCAGTATTCTCTGGTTCCCGCTCTCAACCCCGTAGCATATGAAACAGCACCCAGCCTCCTTCATTCTAACCAGAAGCTCCCTCGTGACGGTGTCAACCCTCGAGAAGGCGGTCCACCCAGCCCTGATTCCCCTCTCGAGTATCTCGTCGCAGAAGCGGAAAATTCTCTTGTGATTAACGGTGAGTGTGTCGTCCACAATGTTAACCCTCTTGAAACCGAGGCCGTGGACTATCTCCTCAAACTCATCCACACAGGCCCCAATGTCCCTAAACCTCGTCTTCCTGCCGAGGATCCTGTGGCCCACGCAGAAGGTGCAACTGTAGGGACACCCCCTTCCGGTAATCATATCGCAGCCCGCTTTAAAGGCCCTGTACTTCGAGAGGGGCACAAGGTGCCTCGCGGGGAAGGGTAGCTCGTCCAGGTTCCTTATCAGCTCTCTGTCCGGGTTCCTCCTGATTTCGCCATCCTCCCTGTAGGTTATTCCGTCGATGCTGCTCGGGTCCCTGCCCCTGACAATGTCCAGGAAGGTGTACTCTCCCTCGCCTCGAACAACGATGTCGACGAAGGGCGCCTCGCTGAGCGCCTCCCTGTCGTAGAAGGTAACATGGGGTCCCCCGATGACGGTTGTCGCCCCGAACTCTTTACAAACCTTAAGGACGCGTAGAGCGGTTGGGTAATTCATGGTGACGGGCCCGGCTCCCACGATTTCTGGTTTGAACTCTCTCATCCTGTCTGCAACCTTTCCTAAGGAGAACTTGGAGATGAGGAGGTCGAGAATCTCAACTTCATAACTCTCTCTTTCAAGGACCCCTGCGATGTAGCAGAGCCCCAGAGGAAGTGTTGGCCACTCGTTGAAAGGGTAGGGAACGTTTATGAGAAGCACCCTCATCCGTATCAACCCGACAGCTCGAGTCACCACGGAGAAGAGAGGTCTCCACAAACGGTTTTGGTACAAATGCTAAGCGTGGAGGTGAAAATAAACTTTCCTATCGGCCCGCACGATTTTGGGTTGCTTGTGATGATGTTTCTGCGGAATTCAATTTCTCAGCTAGTCCCTTTATCATGCTGAGAGCCTCACCCAATAGCCTATCACCCTCCCTGGAGTCTTCAGCCTTTGTGGAGGCGATGATGCGCATCCTAACCCTGTTTCCGAAGCCCGAGGGGTACGACTTTATCGAAACCTCCGGAAACCTCTCCATCACCTGCCTGAAGAGGGGTGCCAGCGCCGATTCGTCGCCGACATCCACCACCAGCTCCGCCACCCTGACAACGCTCCTCTTCTCCTCGGATAGGAGGGGAATCGCCATTTCGAGAATGTACATCATCTCAGAGGGAACCCCAGGCAGAACAAGAATCCTCGCGGAGCCGTGCTTCAGGAAAACTCCTGGAGCCACCCCAACGGCGTTGAAGATGGGAACTCCTCCCTCGGGCAGGGTGGCCATCTTCCTCCTGTCCGGGGTGATTTCCGGGCTGGAAACGTGTCCCGCCTCAAAGAGCTGCTGGTACTTATTCTTCACCATTTCAAGGGCTCCAGCCTCAACAATCATCCTCTTCCCAAGGGTTCTCGACACAGCCTCAAGAGTAATATCCCCTGGGGTCGGACCCAAACCTCCGGTGATGACTATTAGCTCCGCACCCTTCCCAAGATATCTCTCCAAGGCGTCTCTGATCTCTTCAAAACTGTCTGGAACCACGGTGATTCCAGAGACCTCGAACCCGAGACCGGTGAGCCTCTTTGCTATCCAGTGAGAGTTATAATCTAGGGTTCTTCCGCTCAGAAGCTCGTCGCCCACAGCTATAATGAACGTTTTCATACACGCGGCCTCCAGTAAACGCCTACGGTGTTACACTCACAGCCCTTTTTAATAACTATTCTCTAGTCGAATAAGAAAAAGTTTTGTCCTTCACACTCTTTTTACCACCCGTTGCATCAGTTTTGGTGGCTAAA